>JANJTN010000060.1 GCA_024711065.1 bacterium | reverse complement strand
GCATGGCGTTGTGCGGGCAAGCCCCCTCCCAGCATCATCAACGGTACCCAGCGGTCGTAGTCGTATGGACTGCCGTGGGTGGTGGCCTTCGATCCGATGATCCAGTAGCGCTTCGGGAACAGCATCACGTCTCCGGTGCGGTCCGGGTGAAAGCTGTTGCGCATGGCCGACCAGGCGCTGGGGTCTATGGAGGCGGGGCGTTGCTCATTCTGAAGTTCATCGTGCGTGGCCACGAAACCGATCCCTGGGATCTTCGCTACGGCTGACGCTGCGATACGTCTGGCACGTGGGAGCTCAATGCCCTGTTGAGCGATCACCTCGTGGTCCAGATAGATCGACGGCGCGAGTACCTGCCAGATCCAGCTGCGAGGTTCCGGCGTGCCCTGCACATCGGTAAGGGCACGCTCCACCGCCGAACGGATGGTAGTGGTAGACACCCGGCCGGCATCCACGCTGGGTTCGCGGTGGCGAACGTTGGCCAGCAACTGTTCCGGGACTGGTGCAACGCCGTGGTCGGAAGTGATGATCAGCACATACTTATCTCTACCGACCCTGGCATCGAGATGGTCGATCAGATCGGCGATCGCACTGTCTACGTGGACATACAGCTCGTAGACCTCGCGGCTGTCCGGACCAAAGCGATGGCCGGCAAAGTCTGTGCTCGACAGTCCGATCGTCAGCAGATCCGGATGTCCATCTGCGCCCAGGCGCTCGGCGTCGATCACCTCCTTCGCCGCATCGAACAGCATCGCAACGGCAAAGGGCGTCATGCCCACATCTTCAACCGTGGTTCGATCGAGTACAGAAGGCAGGCGGTGCGGGAAGGCGCGTCGCCCATCGCCAAGGGTGCCTTCCCACGGCTGATCGTCGGGTTCGGAGAGCATCTCGTTGCTGATCACCGCTTCCCAGGTGCTTCCCAGCGCTTCGTGATAGGAATGCCGCGCCGCGAGGTCGGCCAGCCACACTGGTGTGGGATAGGCGGCACTGGTCGTAAAGCGTCCCGTCAGCGGATCCACCCAGCACACAGCGTCGGGGTTGTGTCCACCCATCAGAATAGCCGCGCGGTCCTTGATCGCCAGACTGATGGACCGGCTCAGGGTATCGGATGCCACAAGCGCATCACCCACGGTGGGTAGCATCAGGGGAAAGGGGCTTGGGAGACCGGCGGTGTCGGCTGCGCAGTAAAAGCAGTGACCCAGTTCGTAGGAACAGAGATCGTTGGCCGTAACGCCGGTCTGCGACGGATAGGCACCCGTAAGCAGCACGGCATGGCCCGGGCCGGTAAGGGTGGACGCCATGGCATACTCGCAGCGCTCGTAGACCACGCCTTCGCGGGCGATCCTGGAAAGCCCCCTGCCACCAAGCACGGGTTGAAAACGGGAGGGCATATCGCCGCGCATCTGGTCGACGCTTAACACAACAACAAGCCGCGGTGGATCTGATGGATCCACAGCGGCGCAGGACGTTAGTGTGAGCAGCAGGAAGAAGAGGTGCAGGCGCATAGCGCCAAAATTAGGCACCCATCGTTCGCATCAGGTTGGCCACTTCATAGGCCTGCTGCTGGTTGTATTCGGAGGAGAGCTTGCGGTAGTTCACCAGGTCTACGATGGTACCGATACCGCAGAAGCCGCCCGTGAGGAAGTATAGGATGCCCATGCCGATCTGGTTGAGCACGAACCGCTGAATGCCGGCAAATCCGAGGAATCCCACCAGCGTGAGAATGAGGATCATCTGGGGATCCTTACGCCGCGAGCGATACATCATGGCGAATTGCTGCGCCTGGGTGTCGGTCATGTCCGAAACGATCATGTTCACATACGCCAGCTCGTCGCCATCCAGGTCCGGCAGATATTGAAACACATTGGCCATCATACACCTCTAGAAGTTGTTTGTGATCGATATATCAGGCTGATGATGCGCCCCACCAGAACGCCGATCGTGACCATGCCCAGCGGGTGGGCTTCCCAGGAGGTAGCGAAATCGCCACGGGCGGCGTGACCGATGGAACGGCCGAGTCCGCAGCCCCAGCAGAAATCCATGCCCAACCACGAAGGAATGCAGAAGGTTAGGTGTCCTTCGAGGGTGGGTCCCAGAACGGCCAGGCCCACCAGACCCAGGGTCCAGATCACGGCCTCTCGAGGAAGGCGGGCAATGGAGGAAGGAAGCATCATGCGGGGCAAGTGTACGACGGGTTCCCGAAAAGGTTGCCATCGGTGTGGATAATCCCGTAAGCCGTTTGGCGGGAAGGAGCCTGAGCGGTATATTGCGAATCCTTTTCTGCAAATAACTCCCAGTAGACCCGATGTACGCAGTAGTAGAGATCGCCGGCCAGCAGTTCGCTGTGTCGCCCAAGCAGACCCTTCAGGTCCCGTTGCTGGATTCCAATCCTGGCGACACCATCGAATTCACGAACATCCTTCTGGCCAGCGACAATGGCAAGGTCTCTGTCGGCACCCCGTATATCAAGGGTGCGGTAAAGGCTACGGTCAATGATCACGGCAAGGGAGAGAAAGTGCTCGTCTTCCACAAGAAGCGCCGCAAGGGCTATCAGAAGTTGAATGGCCACCGCCAGCACTTCACGAGCATCACCATCAACGACATCAAGATCTAAGAGGTACGGTCATGGCTCACAAGAAAGGCGGAGGTTCTACCAAGAACGGCCGCGACTCCAATGCAAAACGACTTGGCGTGAAGAAGTTCGGCGGCGAGCAGGTGCTGGCCGGCAACATCATCATCAAGCAGAACGGCACCAAGGTGCACCCGGGTAAGAACGTTGGTCTCGGACGGGACTACACGATCTTCTCGCTGGTGGACGGTACGGTGAAGTTCGAGCGCAAGGACAAGACACGTCTCAAAGTGTCCGTGTATCCGGAAGCCAACTAAATGTCGTGCTGATATCGCATAGCAACGAACGCCCCTGTTAGGGGCGTTTTTTATTCTCGATCCATCATTCATCATCCATCGTAGTTGAACGTCATGAAAGCTCCTGTTCGCGTAGCGGTCACTGGCGCCGCAGGCCAGATCGGTTATTCACTCCTGTTCCGCATCGCCAGTGGCGACATGCTTGGCAAGGATCAGCCGGTGATCCTGCAGCTGCTGGAACTCACTCCGGCGCTCACAGCGCTGAAGGGCGTGGCGATGGAATTGGATGACTGCGCGTTCCCGCTGCTGCACGGCATCGTTCAGTCCGACGATCCCAAGGTGGCCTTCAAGGACGCCGATTATGCGCTGCTGGTTGGTGCTCGCCCCCGTACCAAAGGGATGGAACGGAAGGACCTGCTCGAGGCGAATGCCCAGATCTTCACCGTACAGGGTGCGGCCCTGAACGCCGTAGCCAATCCCAACGTGAAAGTCGTGGTGGTCGGCAACCCTGCCAACACCAACGCCCTGATCACGCAGAAGAGCGCGCCGAACCTGAATCCGGCCAACATCACGGCCCTGCTCCGTCTGGATCACAACCGGGCACTGTCGCAGGCGTCGCAGAAGACCGGCATTCACACCTCGGATATGCGCAAGATGACGGTGTGGGGCAACCACTCGGTAACGCAGTATCCGGACATCTCGCAACTCGAAGCCAACGGCGAGAAGGTGTGGGACAGGATCAACGACCAGGACTGGTACGAGAACACCTTTATCCCGACCGTGGCCAAGCGCGGCGCTGCCATCATCGAAGCCCGTGGCTTCTCTTCGGCCGCTTCGGCCGCCAATGCCGCCATCGAGCATATCCGCGACTGGGTACTGGGCACGCCGGATGGCGACTGGACCACGATGGGTATTCCGAGCGATGGTTCCTACGGCATCCCGGAAGGTGTGATCTACGGCTATCCGGTGACCTGCAAGAACGGCTCGTACGAGATCGTTCAGGGACTCGAAGTCAGCGAGTTCTCGCGTTCAAAGATGGATGCCACCTATCAGGAACTGCTCGAAGAGCACGATGGCGTAAAGCATCTCTGGTAAGGGGCTCTCCACAAGTCTGATGGTGTTACAGGGCCTTCCGCAGCGCGGAAGGCCCTGTGTTCGTTGATACCTCTTGGTGGGAAGACACAACGCGCTTGTGAACGTAATCGGAGTTCATGATCGAGAGCGTGGCCATGTATCCAACGTGAAACGAGATCGTGCTTCCGACCGTGTATCGTTCGGCAGCGTCGGTAACGTCGACCACCAGCATGTCGGAGCTTGCACCCACGATCGACACGCCCTCGTCCATCGGCTGCAGGTACTCGGCCTTGCCAATATCCAGCAGACCCACATCCACGATCGCACGGGTCGAGAGCTCGTGCGCCGGCTTCGTGATCGCCGGCGGGTCGCCCGATGGCGGCGCCTGCATGGGTCCCGATGGTCCAGAGGGCTTTTCTCCGATCTCGATGATCTCCGCCTCCAGCACGAAGACGTCTCGCTCCATCCCGGGCAGCGTGCTTCCGTCGATCAGGTCGTTGCCAAAGAAGAACGACTCGCCAATGCGAAAGTGATCCAGGCCGGACGGCACGTCACCGCGGAGCAACATGGGCAGCACCACGCTGCTGCCGGCAGACATCCACTGCAGTTCTCGTCCCAGATGTTCTTCCACGATCTGCTGTTGCTGCAGGAGACGGTGCATGGCTTCTGCGGTAGGCAGCACACCGCTTAAACAGTTGAAGTTGGTGCCGAGCCCGAGTAGATGGAGGTTCGGAGCGGACTCGGCCGTTTCGCAGACCGAGAGGAGTGTGGAGGTGTTCGTTACGCCCTCTCGGAGATCGCCCCCTTCCACCATGATCAGCACACCGTGCTGCGTTCCGAGAGCCCCTGCGGCTTCATTCAGCCACTCCAGTGTTCGTGATTCGGTGTTGCAGCTCACATGGGCCGTCTCCACCACGCCGTGAATGGCATTGCGAGGAGGGGGCTTGATATAGATGCGCCCCACATCCGGTGCCAACCGCTGGACCATCCGAAGATTGCTCAGTCGACTGTCGCATACGGCCTTGACGCCGGTGGCAAGCACCTCTCGCAGAACGTCGGCATGGCCGCAGAGCAGCTTTGTGACCAGAGCCCACTCGGCATTGGCGCTGTGCACGATGTGTTCAAGCTGACGCGCATTGATCTGTAGTCGTTGTCGATCCAGTAAGAGTGTAGCCATTTCAGGTGTTCTTCCAGCGCATCTCGAGGTACGGAGTGGTGAAGCCGTTGCGCTCATAGAGGCGTCTGGCCGGATTGGAAGCCTCCACATGCAGAGCGATCCCTCCTGTTACCAGCTCCTTGGCCATCCTGATCAGGCTATCACCCAGCCCCTTTCCACGATGATCGGCATGCACAGCGAGATAGACCAGGATGTTCTCGGGGATATAGCCGGACATTCCCGTGCGGCGCAGAACGGCGGCACCGATCAGGCTGGTCTCCTCGTCTCGCATCGTCAGGATCAACCCGCCTTGATCGGAGCGTCGGGACGCATCATCGATGCACGCTCGAATATGCTCGCGAGCATCACCGTACCGTTCGAGATGGGTCAGGAGAAACTCTGTCAGCTCTTGAGCATGTTGTTCTGTGATGGCCGGAACGGTGTCGTCGTAGTGTGTGATCGTCATGTATGGCTCGCGTCAAGGGATGTAACAGAGGTGGTCTTCATGCGGCTTGGTTCGGAGTTTGCGGATCGTGACTGGGGCTTGAGGTACTGAACACTGAGAAAAGTGATGGCAGACAGCAGGATGCCGCCCACGTTGGGATCGAGTCCAAAGGGCATCACCACTCCCGATGCCATCAGCCCGGTGGTGGCTCCTCCCCCAACGATCATCGACAATAGGGCCGCCTCTGCGGTGGGTCTCCGTAGGAACAGGGCGGCAAGTGTTGGCACCAGCAGTCCGGAGACCATAAAGGCATACGATTGCAGCATCAGGTCCAGCACGCTGCTCATCCTGCTGGCCAACAGCACCGCGATCAGACCCATGATCAGTGTCCACACTTGTGAGGATCGGATCGACGGATGCTCCGATGTTCGCCGCAGGGCACCGAACACGTCGGTAAGCGCGTTGCCGGAAGCCGCCATAAGACAGCTGTCGGCCGTTGAGAGGATCGCCGAGAAGTAGGCGGCCATCATCAAGCCCATCAGGCCGGCTGGCAGCATGGTCCGCAGGAAGAGAGGCAGTCCCATCTCGGCATCGATCGTGTCCGGCAGAAGTCCCTGGACCACGGCCGCGCGAGCGAAGAGTCCCAGGACGATCCCGAGGAAGGCCATCACGGGCCACTCGAACAGTCCGGCGATGTACCACGCTCGCTGTGCCTCCTTTGCACTCCGACAGGCATAGATCCGCTGATACAGCGTCATGCCCACGAACCAGATCGGGATGATGGTCACGGCCCAGTTCACCAGTTGGACCCAGCCCACATTGGTCAGAGAGAGCATGGGCGCGGGAAGCGAAGCGGCGATCCCGTCCAGTCCGCCCAACGTGTACAGTCCCATCGGCAGCCCGATCGCGATCAGGCCGATCATGAGGATCGCCCACTGGATCGTGTCGGTGTAGATCACAGCCTTCAACCCACCGAGCACGGTGTAGCCGATCACGATCCCACCCATCAGGAGTAAGGTGGCTTCGGACGAGAACTCCGGGAACGTTGCACTCGCCAGTTTGGATCCGGCCAGGATCTGCGACGCCGTGAATCCCAAGTATCCGATCCCGGAGATGATACCGGCCGCCAGGCCAACCCTGGGCCCATAGCGCTCCTGCAGCACCTGTGGGAACGTCATCAGCTGTTTGCCGCGAGTAAGGGCCCGAACGCGAGGGATCACGAGGACGGCAGCGATCCAGGCACCGAGGAGCCCGGTAAACAGCATCCAGCTGCCGGAGAGACCCATGGTGAATCCCAGCCCACCCAACCCGATCGAGAATCCACCCCCGACATCGGTGGCCACTACAGACATCCCGATGTGCAGGCTACCGATCGATCTGCCGCCAACAAAGTAGTCCTCGGCCGTCGTGTTCTTGCGGTGGAACCAGAGACCAACGGCCACCATCACCAGAACGTACCCAACAAAGACACCCAGATCGACGACCTGCAACCAACCTCTCCGTATAGCGATGGCCCGCGCGTGGTGCGCGTGCCGAGCTTGGAGGATACAGGTTCAGGGAACACGATGCAAGTGTTCGGTCCTATTCTTCTCCGCCACGCAGGCCCTTGGGCGTTACAAAGAGCACCAGCTCTCCATCGCGAAGGTTCTTCCACGAGTCCACCTGCGGAAAGCGGATCAGTGCCAGGCTGCACGTTGGCATGTTGTCGATGCGCTGGTCCGTGAGATGATCCAGCATCATCGTCATCGTGGGATTGTGTCCAACCACCATCACGCGCTCCACGGCTGGATCCGGCACCCAGGCGATCACGTCCAGCAGCGACTCCACCGTGGCATGGTACACATCTCGTGTGCGTTCAACGTCAGCTTCGCCCAGCCCGTACGCCGAGATGAATGCGTTGGCTGTCTCCTGAGCACGGCGTGCCGTACTCACGATCATCAGACCAGGTGGAGGTACGTGGGCGGCTGCCCAGGACGCCACAAAGGGCGCATCGCTGTGGCCGCGCTCGTTCAGTGGACGGTCGTGATCGGAAACACGCAGATCGTCCCAGCTTGACTTCGCATGGCGTACCAGGATCAGTTCTCGCATGTCTATTGCGATCGCACGGTGAACAACAGGACCACCGTGGCAACGGCGGCGACCACGAAGATGGCCGGCTCGAGCACATCATCCCACACGGTGCGCTCCGGAAGCGGCAACTCTGCATGGGTACTCGTGTGCTGGGTCGATTGAGCCGCCAGGGCATCCTGGCGAAGGACAACGATGGTCTCGGTGCTTGGCGTGAGTGGTATCACGCTGGCCCGATCGTTCTGCAGAACCGTCGCGCCGACGTCCACCGTCACGATGCGTCGAATACTGTCCGACACCTCCACGGTCTCGTATCGCGTAGAAACATCCGCGAACACCAACCGCACCACGGACGAGCCACCGGTGGTCACAATGGACCGACCGCTGCGCACCAGTGCTTGCAGGAACATCTGCTCCAGCCATACGGCATCGGGATGCGGAGAGGTCTGCACTTCGACACTTCCCTCGGGGATCCGGTCGATGATCTGACGATACTGTGCATCCAGACCCTGCTGGATCACCATCGTGGTGGAGCTGATGGGTTGGGCATCAGCGGTACATGGGATCAGCAACAGGCCGATGGCTACCCAGAGCCAGATCGACGTCATACCTGTGGCTCCCGCAGGTGGTGCCGCAACATCATCAGTGCTGCCGTAAGCTGTTGTTCGTTGGTATAGATCGCCGGTCGGATCCGAAGTGGACGCCTCCGTCCACGGATGTAGACCTTGATATGGCTCATCACGCCGCGCACCTTGATCCTCCGATCGCGTCCAACCACGATCCGGTCGATCTCGTTACGCGTAAAGGCACGCTCGTGGAATCGACTGATGAAGGCGATCGCATCTTCGCTCACGATCAACGTGCGCTTGCTCACGGCGGTAAAGACCAATGCCAGAACGGCGATGAGAACAAAGGCACCAAGTAGCACCACGATCGGGTCGGTCAGCATCACGTTCACGATCCCGGACTGCAGCGTGGCATCCCACATGGATTTGATCACCACGTACACGATCAGCGTAATAGCATAGACGGCTACGGACTGCCAGTACGGCTCGACGCGAACCGAGAACTGGGCCGGAAGATTCACATGGGTCAACGTATCGGTCATGAGTGCTGTTGATGGTCCAGAGCGCATTGCAACACGATCCGTGCCGCTTCTTCGGCGGCATGGGGCTTTCCAAGTGTACGCATTGCGAGCGACATGCGCTCCCGACGTCGATCGTCGATCATGAGTGCTTCGATCGTGTCGGACAGATGCAGCTCCAGATCCGCATCGTCCACCACCAACGCACCACCTCGTTCTTCCACCACACGGGCATTGTGGTGTTGTTCGTTGGTAGACGCCGACGGCAGTGGGATCAGGATGGCCGGCTTGGCCACCACGCCGAGTTCGGCTACCGTGGTTGCGCCACTACGCGATACCACCAGGTCGGCCGCGGCGTAGGCCGTCCCCATATCGTTGATAAAGGGCTGCACCCGCACCACCGATGCCAGTCGATCCGGTACGGTGGCTTCGAACGCCTTTCCGGTCTGCCAAAGCAGCTGCCATGGTGGTTCGGAGTAGGAGGCGGCCCACCGATCCACCATGCGCTGAACGGCGGTGTTGATACTCCGGGCGCCAAGGCTGCCGCCAAAGACCAGCACGGTTCGGCGATCCGGATCCAGACCGAACGACAGCCGTGCGGCTTCTACTTCGTGCGATGCAAGGATCTGATGGCGAACCGGATTGCCCACGGCATGGATGCGTTGCTGGATCGAGCGTGGGAAGAACGACCGACTCTCGTCGAACGACGTGATCACGGCGGCGGCCTTCGATGCGAGCCGTGCATTGGTCTTGCCGGGGTTGACGTTCGATTCCATCAACACCAGCGGCACACCCTCGGCGATCGCCGCACGTCCGGCGGGATACGAGATGTACGCTCCGGTGGCCAGGACCACATCTGCATGGTGTTGTCGGATCAGCGAGCGGGCGATGTGGGTGGATCGCAGAATGCGCCACGGCAGCATCAAGGTAGACGGATGGGTAAGCCCCTTGAACCCCTTGATCGGCATCGGTGTGTAGTCGAACCCGTACGACGGGATCAGAGTGGCTTCCATCCGATCGGCGCTGCCCACGAAGGTGAGTCGCACACGATCATTGGTGAGCGCTCGCAACTGCTCTACCACAGCGAGGGCGGGGAAGAGATGTCCACCCGTACCGCCGGCTGCCACTACCACGCTGATGACTGTGTTGTTCGTTGCCACCGCTCTCTGTTCCTCAAGGTCCGTTCGCCCGTCAAAAGTAGGTCGATTGGCGTATTTTCCCCCGCAGTGTTCACGATCGACCAAGGGATCCTACCGGCATGTTCCGTCCGCTTCTCCTTACCGTCCTCCTCTTTCCCTTCATCTCCGGTGGTGCGTCGGCCCAGAAGCCGACGATCGAGATGTATTTGCAGCAAGTGGCCAAGGGGTGGACGACGGATGCCAAAAAGGCGCTTCCGGATCTGTTGATCGACCGTCCCGACGACCCGGGCGTGATGTTCCTGCATGCCTCGTTGGTGGAAGAACCCAAGCGCGCACTCCCCTTGCTGGAGCGCATCGTGCAGAACTATCCCACCAGCGAATGGGCCGACGATGCCCTTGCCCGTATGATCCTGTACGCCTGTGTGACCAAGGATGTCGAGATGGCCAACGCAACGTTCCGACGAATGCGTGACCAGTACGGGTCCAGTCCCCTTCTGCCCGTGACCTTCGACGCCATGCGCATGAGCGTTGGCGTGCCGGCTCCAACTGCACCGGCAACAGCACCAGCAGCCTCAACTGCAACCGCAACAGCAACCGCAACAGCGCCGGCAACAGCCACACCTCCAGCCACCGAGCGTCCGTACACGCTGAACACCAAGATCCTTGCCAGTAAGGACGACGCCCAGAAGGTGCTGGACTCCTTCAAGGCCAAACGCATGCGCGCCGTGATGACGGAGAAATGGGTCAGCGGCAAGCGCAACTGGGTGATCCAGGTGGGCGAGTATGAAACGGAGGTCGACGCCGCCAAGGACGTCGACATGGTCCGTTCGATCTGCAAGTGCAAACCCGTAGTGGTCAAACGCTAATCTCCGATAGCTGCGTGATACAAGCCCCTTACCGTCACCTTCTGACCCTTGCTGCCATCGCGTTTCTTGGTCAGGGGGCTCTGGCGCAGAATGCCGATGTGAATGCCGAGCGTGTGTCGATGGACCTGCAGATGCTGCGGGCCATTGGCGGCGAAGCCTCGCTGGGATCTGCCGCGGTGTGGCCGCAATCGGCCTATACGCTTGCGGAGCAGAGTGCTGATACGGCCAACGCCTTTGGTCGGTACGTACGGCAGTATTACGGTACCAGCCTGCCGGGCGCTGATACCACCAACGGCCTGCTCTTTGCCGAGACCGACGAGCGGTTTCGGGGCCTTGCCTTGAGTGACGGTGTCGTGCGCCTGCAGGGCGACCTGTCGTTGATGGCCCGTCCGGGGTATACCAACAACGACACCGTGGGTGAGGCATTCCTTCTGGCGCGACCCGCCGTACGGTTCTTCGGTTCGATCAACGATCACCTGGGGTTCTTCCTGGATCTTTCGAACGGCATGCGCTTGAGTGGTGATCCACGGCTGATCGCCCGAACGGATCCCACGCTGGGTCGAACCTTGAAGTTCACGTCGGAGGATAGTTCGTTCTTCGACCGATACATCGGCTATGTGCAGTATCAGTCCGAATACCTGCGGATCCGATTCGGGCGCGAGGCCATGCAGTTCGGTTTTTCTCCGATCGACAACTTCGTGCACAGCCTGGAAGCCCCCTTACTGGATGGCCTCCTGATCGATGTGCCGTACAAGGCCTTCCGGTTCACGATGACGCACTCGGCGGCCAATGGTGTGGATCCCGATGGCGATCCTGTTCCCACCAAGTACATCGCTACGCACCGCGTGGCGATCGATCCGGTGCCGTGGATGAGTGTGGCGGTGAGCGACATGATCGTCTATGCCGGACGTGGCATCGACCTGGTGTACCTGAATCCCCTGGCCTTCTACGTGTCGGCCGGTCTGGGCACACAGGAACGGTCGATGTACGATAACTCGCTGTTGTCCTTCGATCTGGCCGTGCGCCCTGTGGACGGCACGATGATCTACGGCTCGCTGTTGATCGACGACCTGAACTACTCTACGCTTTCCGACACGTCCTATCTGGGCAACACCAACAAGTTTGCCTATCAGCTTGGCGTGTCGCAGCTCCTCCCAGGCTTTGGCAAGCCCCTTTCAGGAATGGCTACGATGGTATCGGCCGAGTATGCGCGCATCGACCCGTTCACGTTCTCCCACCGTCAGAACTGGAGCAACTACACCACGCTGGGTGCTCCGGTAGGGTACGATATGCAGTCGAACAGCGATCGCGTGGCGTTGCAGCTTCGCACGTGGTTCACGCCGCGGACGTTCGTGCGCCTGGATCTGGATTATACGCGGCACGGCGAGAACATCCTGGACAGCCTGGGCAACATCCTGATCGGCGATCACCCACAGTATCCGGGAGCGCCGGCGCCGATCGGAAACGTGGGTGGCGACATTCTGCGTGGCGACGGCGATGATCTGTACGGTAACCGATTCCTGCGCGGTAACGTGAGTTACCAGCGTCGACTGCGTCTCTGGTTCTCGGCAGAATGGCTGCCGAACGTCTTTACGGATCTACGCGTGGGCTACACCAATCGCAATGGTGGGAACACGCCGGAGAGTTTCTTCTTCGGTTCGTTCGAGATCCGCGTTGGCTACTAAGGGCTAGCCTCTTACTTCGCGATCACCGGTACAGAGATCACCTGAACGATCTCCTTGGTGTCCGGATTCTGGTAGCGGTGCACGAAGATCACCAGCTCGCAGTTCTCCGGCTTCCAGTCCTTGGCCGATGGAAAGGTGTACGTGAGCTGCTTCTGGACCTTCGCTCCGGCCGATGGTGCTTCGGTGGCTACCTGCTCGCCCCACGTGCCATTCATCGCAGCGCGCAGCACGTGTTCGAATTCGAAGTCTTCGATGTGCGACGGATTGGCACGATAGTCCAGCTGGTCGCCCACCAGGCCGTTCTCGATCACATAGCCCACCAGGTAATAGTCCGGGGCGCCGGTCTTGAGATACTGCAGCTCCACGTCCGCTGTCACCGTCCTGGATGCAGCATCCCACGACGTTTCTGCGGTGATGCCTAGGGAGGGGGCTTGGGTGAGCGCTTCGGTAACGGCTGGTGCCCAGTCGTTCTGACTCAGAATGAACTTGCCATTCCGAGGCGTACGGTTCACGAGTCCGTTCGGGTTGCCGGCACGGCTGATCCCGAACGTGGCATCCAGTTCGATCCCTTCCGGAGACTTCCAGTCCGTGGGATAATCGGGATTTGATACGCGAGCGAACGGACCGGCATGCACGCCGATCACGATCACGCGATCCTTGCCGTAGAGCTGTTGGATCTGATGCGCGCGGTCCGCGGCTTCGGGGCAATTCCCGCACAAGTGTCCGGTATAGTCCTCCAGCAACACGTTCTGCTTGACGGTCTTCGTGGTGTCGCCCGGATCGATATTCGGATCCTGGATCGGATTCTCGATCACGTCGCAGGCCGAGAACATCACGGCGAAGGCAACGGTGATCAGGGTCAGTAGGGGTCGTGTCATCATGCTCTCCAGATTCGGCTTCTAGACCTGCCGTACAGGACGGATGTTACGCAAGGGGCTTAAAAGGTGTATTGAACACCAAGAGAGAAACCGTTCGAGGCCGGAACCGGACGGCAGATGCCGCCCACGCAGAGAATACCGCCGCGGATGCGACCATACCCGCCCTGCACGCGCAAAGCGTCTTTCACCCAGGCAATGGTGGCGCTCGGATAGATGATGTTGTCGGCTTCCACGCGTACCAGCTCGTCGTTAGCATCTTCGATCAGCGCTGTGCGGTTATAGTTCACCTCGGTGAAGACGGTAAAGAACCACGTCGGAGAGATGGAATACTCTGCCAGTACCATGGCCCAGTCTCCGTTGTTCACCGGATCGCGCTCGCGATACTTGGCCACCGTGCCATCGGCATTGTAGGTGTCGGACTCATATCCAACGGTCATCCATTGCAGTTCCGTGCGGAAGGCTTGCCCCCTACCGGTCTTGAACCACAGTTCCGTGATCAACGCCCGCGGATGCAGCACACCGAACTTGCTTTCGTCGATCGCAGCACGCCCTTCGATCACGTCCTGATCGTACAACAGATCGATGTACGACAGGGTGATCTTGAAGTCGTGCCCGAACTTGCGCACGATCTCGATGTTGAAGTCGCGAAAGAACACGCGGCTCGACGACATCGAATTGTTGACGTAGTGGAACGCGTCGGTTCTGGTGGTGTCCAACGCGTTGATCTGCGAGAAGTTCACAATGATGTTCGTTTCGTCGTCACCCAGGAACGATTTCTTCGGGATCGTGAACGTACCTTCGATCTGTTGACCGAATTCGCCCGTAGGCTGTGTGGCATAGGGGTACAGGGTGATCAATCGCCAGGTGTGCTGTTTGGTCAGTGCCGGTAGGTAGTTCACTTGCTGCACAAAACCCGTGGCCGTGCGGTCGCTCCGGAAGTCCATGTTGTCGATGCGCTTGATGGCATACGACAAGCCGATCCCACTGGTGGCGTAAGAGGCATTCACGTACACGGCATTCCCCGTGTTGAAGCTGAGGCGGTTGGTCACTCCGGGGTCATTGATCTTGTAGGCGTACTCGGCTTCGAG
The DNA here is from genome assembly GCA_024711065.1 of bacterium. GTDB lineage: Bacteria > Bacteroidota > Ignavibacteria > Kapaibacteriales > Kapaibacteriaceae > OLB6. Next base: position 10,362 of record JANJTN010000060.1, on the reverse strand, counting down.
TTGGAAGTCGCCCACGCCGATGTTGCCGCGTCCGGACCAGGCCAGGACGTTCTCCGGTAGGTTCAGGAACGGGTCCTGATCTGCTTGATACCGGCTTACCACGCTGGCTCCAACGGTTGCGAAGACATCATCGGGCAAACCAAGTCCAAGCTCCTTCAGATCCACGGAAGCGTCGGCTCCTCGCATGATGCCTTCGCTCAGGTTGAAGAACGATCGCTGCCGTCCGATGAATCCGGTGATCTTCACACCGTCCACCGGCATGAATCGCAGTCGCAAACCATCGATGGAGTTGTCGAAACCCAGGTTGCGTTCCTCGTAGAGGCGCAGCACCATACCGCTGCCGAACTGTTCGTAGAAGTTTCCGGCGGTGACCTCGAAGCCATCCGTGGCATAGGTGGCGAACCGATACGGGATGCCGATGCCGGTTCCTTCGCCCGTGGTACCAAAGCGTGGGTCGATGCCCAGCAGCGGGTTCTGATACGACTCGAAGCGCAGACCTGCTGTAAAGCCCCCTCTCGTGAACAGGATGTTCACGAAGGTGTTGCTCAGGATGTTCTCGGGAACGTCCGGGGCATTGATGGTGGAGTCCGGATTGTACTGCGACACATCGGTCTGCAGCGAACCGGAGATCGTTCCGATGTCCGGGATATCCACTCCCTGAGCGCTGGCGCCGACGCCCATGACCCATAGGGCGCTCAGCACGAGCGCTACACGTGTGATCCTCATACCCTCGTTGTCTCCCCTCGGTAAAAAAACGTCGCTCAGCCCTCTGAGCTGGCGAGTTTACGCAGTTCCGCCTCGATGTCTTCTTCGTCTCCCGGCGCAAAGGCACTATGAGACCACACCACCTTGCCGTTCTTCACGATAAAGGTCATCGGCACGTTGTTCACGTTCATGGCACGCTTGAAATCCTGGTTCTCGTCCAGCAGCACATTGAACGTCCAGGTTCGCCCCTTCACAAACGCCGGCACCTTGCGCGCATTCCGGCTGTCGTCGATCGACACCGCATAGATGTCCACACCAAGGTTCTCTTTCCACTCATCGTACAGCTCATGATAGGTCTGCAGCTCCACCAGACACGGCTTGCACCAGGTGGCCCAGAAGCTCACCACCACCGGTTTGTCGCCCTGGCCAAGGGTGGCCGTTTCTACCACGGCACCGTCGAGTGTCTTGACCTTCACGTTGGGAAGGGCCATGCCGGTCTCGGTGGCCTCTTGTGCCGTAAGTCCAATGTTCGCAAGGATGATAACGGCCAGGACCAGGATCGTACGCATCATCGGTTCTGCTTTCTGTAACTGTTGGAAGGGGGCTCGAGTCGTGCACGTTGCCGTTTGTCGGCAGCAGTTCGTAGTTTCTCGATTCTCACGTATGAACATTGTAAGGCAACAAGTTATGAAATCTCGTCTACTCCTTTCCGCTCTGGTTCTGTTCACGGCGGCTACACTGGCACCGGCACAGACCTTCCATATTGAGTGGAAGAATCCGGAGACGATCACGGGCGACGGAACCAAGACCCTGAAACGCGAAGGCACGGTGATTAATGATGCCGCCACGGAGAAACGCCTCCGGATCAAGTACGATATCAGCAACGTCAGCCTGGACCATTTCGGCCAGATCTGCCTGACCCAGTGTTTTGCGATGCTGCCGGGTGACGAGGATTATCCGGGACGCGAGGACCAGATCCTTCCGGCCAGCGGTACTGCTGCCTTGTATGTAGACATGGATCCGGGCGGAAACCTGGGCACCAGCAGCGTTGCCGTTGACCTGTACGACAAGTCCAACCCGACCACCGAACGCGTGTCCTTCACGGTCACGTTCATCTTCGACCCCACGGCCTCCGTGGCAGATGCGGCTGAATTCGGCTTCCGCGTAGGCCCGGTGCCGAGCACGGACCAGGTCACGGTTCGCGGCGATGGCACCATGATGATGAAGGGGGCTAACCTCTACGCCGCCGATGGCACGCTGCTGCGCACCTATGGCGCTTCGGGTTCGACCCAGTCCTTCAACCTTGCCGGACTCCCAAGCGGATCGTATCACCTGATGCTCACCATGCAGAACGGCTCGGTGCTGCACACACCGATCTCCGTGCTACGCTAACAGTCGATCCGACAGCGGCCGAAGCTTCATCGCTCGTTTCCGGCCGTACACGATCGGCGCTTCCAATCGAAGGATCACCGGCGGAGTCCTGCGCAACGCAGCTCCGCCGGTTTGCATTTCCTGCATCCCCGTCGCCAAGGCGATCATCACGGCCAGCAGCGTCGAACGCCAATCGCGAGTGGGTTCAGTATGTTTGGGGCCCGTCACGTGTATTGAACAACCTTCGGTGTGATGATCCAGATGCGTGCACTAAAGTACACTACCGGTGCGCTTGCACTTGCTACCTTCCTGGTGTATGTGTTCACGCAGGCCCCGGGACTGTACTACACCGACACTGGTGAACTCGCCGCAGCGGCTCACGTCTGGGGTGTGCCCCACCCCACCGGATATCCGCTGTTCACGCTGCTGGCACATGTGTGGACCCTCCTTCCGTGGCCGAGCACGATCGTAGGGTTGAATCTGTTCGCAGCTGTGCTGATGTCCGGAGCGGCAGCCACGCTTCTGCGAACCATCCACGGCCTTGTGCGCGTGGTAGCCCCCTCCCTGAATCCTCAGGGTTCCGTAGCGGTTGCGGTTGCCGGCGCTGGTCTCTTTGCCGTTGCACCCACCGTTTGGGCCCAGACCACGGCGATCGAGGTGTACGGACTGCAGACGCTGCTGATGAGTCTGACGCTGTTGTTCACGCTCAAGGCGCGGACGGGTGACGCTCGTGCAACGGCACTGAGTGGACTGTTCTTCGGATCGATGCTGGCCAACCACCTGTCGTCGGTCTTCCTGGCGCCAGGCTTGCTGTGGTTGTGGTGGAGTGGACGTCCAGGGCGTACCCTACAGATGCGCGACCTGCGCTGGCTTCTGCCCCCTGCTGTGTTGGGTCCATCGCTCTATGCCCTACTCCCATTGCGGAGCGCTGCACTGCCACCGATCAACTGGGGCATGGTCCACCGCAGCTGGGAGGCCTTCCTGTATCACGTGAAGGGTACCCAGTTCGGCGTGTGGATGTTCTCCGACGATCAAGCGATGACTGAGAATGCTTCGCTGTTCCTGACGTTGTCCACAGACGCCCTGCTGATCGTGGGGTGGCTTGCCGTGGCTGGCGGCCTGGTGGCGTTGTTGCGTCAGCATCGAGCACTGCTGAGCGGCCTGCTGATGATCCTTGCCGGCAACCTGGCCATCTCGCTCGGCTATGCTATTCCGGATATCGATGCCTACTTCCTGCCATCCATACTCATCCTCTGTGTGCTTTGCGCCGTAGGTCTGATCCCGGTGGTGCGTCGCTTGAACGGCGCGTTCGTGTGGTGGCTAACGGTGATTCCGATCGTTGCGTGTGCGCTGAACCTTGGCAAGATGGATCATCGCGATCATGTTGCCGTTGATGCGTACACGCGCTGGTCCCTGGCCAACGTGGAACCGCATGCGATCGTGATCACGCGGCAATGGGACTTTCTGTGTTCGGCGTTCTGGTATCTACAGACCGTTGAAGGGTTCCGTCCAGACGTAGCCATGATCGATAAAGAGCTACTCCGCCGCACCTGGTATCTCCCCTACCTGCAGCAGCGCTATCCCGAGGTGATGCAGGGGGCTTCTCAGGCTGTTGCGGACTACGCACCATGGGTGGCCAGTTTCGAACACGATGCCGATGCCTTCATGGCCGATCGGCGCAACCCCGCCGAGATCCAGCAGCGTTTCGTAGCACTGTTGAATGCGATCGTGGAGGCGAATCCGGACAGACCTGTGTACCTTACGCCAGAGTTGATCGGTGAAGAGCAAGGATTTGCGGCCGGGTATGATGCCCTGCCGGTTGGACCGCTGCTTCGGTTGACCAGGGATCCGTCCGTACATCCGGTTACCAAGCTGGACCATGTGGACCAGATCGTGCTGGGTCTCGAGGGTCGGTCCGAGCGACTCGACGAGGCCCTTCGTTCATCGGTGCTCACGGCGCTTGCAACCACCGCTTTGTACGCGGTGCAGGCCAACAATGATCGAGCCTATCTGGAGCGGGTCCTTGTTCCGATCAGACAGTTGGACCCCAGTGGACGTTTTGAGAGAACACTTCGAGGGAGGGTTGGACCATGATCAGATCACGTCTTTCATGGCTTGTACTTGCTATCGCCAGTTCGGTAATGTTCACCGGATGCGAATTACTGGACCTGAACAAAATGATCAAGGATTGGATCGAACCCGCCTTTGAATTCGATACCCAGCCCCCTCCCGGATACAAGCCGATCTTTATCAAGCGCATCGAGCGCATGCCGGCCGACCTGCCGAATGGAGCAGCCGTGCAGATCAAGAGTATCGACACCCGCACGCCTGGCGTTACAAGGCTGTACGTGCACATCGTGGACTCCACCGGAACCTACTACGGCAACGCCACTCCAGAGCAACTCAAGAAGCTGGTCTGCGAGATCGAAGAGACCGTGAATGGTCAGACCCGCGTGATCAAGGACGTTAACGTTACCGAGATCAATGAGCAACGCACAGATCCGGTGGCGCTGGCGATGATCACGGACAACTCCGGATCGATGGGACAGAAACGCGCCGTAACCGTACAAGAAGCCCTTGCGGCGTTCGCGCGCACCACGGACGGACGCGACGCCCTGTCGGTTGTTCGCTACGACAACAAGGTGAATGTGGAAGTGCCGGTAACAAAGGACAAGGACATCTTTCTGAGCGAGCTGCGCCGAGACGGACTGAACGGCTACGGTGGCGGCACTGCCATTCTGGATGGAACAGCCGAAGGCATCCGCCACCTGGCGGCCAATGCACCGGAGTATCAGGACCGCTATGCCGTGGTATTTACCGATGGCATGGAGAACGCCTCCAAGCAGGTGAACAAGCAACAACTGATCGAGCTCTCGCAACAGCAGCAGATCCCGATCATTGCCGTGGACTTCGGCGCACGGATCAACGAAGGCTACATGCGGTCGCTGGCCGAAGCTACCGGCGGCAGCTACTACCACATCTATCTGACAGATGAGTTCGAGCCGCTATTCGCCGACATCTACCGTAGAACACGTAATGCCTACGTGATCGAATACGCCACTCCGGGATACGGCACCCATAACGTGCGCATCAAGTTGTGCGTGGGCAAGGGCTCCGCTACCGATACAGCGTCCTACGACAACGCTCCACAGGTCGGCTCCATCTCGCTGATCGATGTGCAGTTCGATGTAGCCAAGTCCACGATCCGACCGGAGTCTCGCCCGGCCATCCAGAAGGTGATCGACCTGTTGAATCAGTATCCGAGCATGACCGTGGAACTGCGCGGACACACGGATAGCACGAACAGCACCGGAGACCCGCAGTACAATCAGAAACTGTCACAAGCCAGAGCCGAAGCCGTACGGACCGCTGTGGTGGAGTCGGGCATCAAGGCCTCCCGTATCTCGGCCAAGGGATTTGGAGACTCAATGCCCGTGGCAACCAATACCACACCCGAAGGACGCCAGCGCAACCGCCGAACCGAGTTCGTGATCATTTCGAGGTAAGCAGATCAACATGGAACACTCCTATCTCGTTTTCGATCTTGAGACCGTTGGTCTCGACCTCTCCTCGTTCGACGAGGTGCAGCAGGAATACCTGTTGCGCAGGGCGGAAACGGAGGAGGATCGCGAACGGCTGATCGGTGAGTTCGCACTTAGCCCCCTCACAGGCCGCATCGTGACCATCGGCATGCGGTTGATGACGCAGAAGAGCAGCGAGCAGCAGGCAGCGAGCAGCGAGTGGCATGCAAAGGACGTTGCCTATCAGGTGGATCCGGCGATGAGCGACGAAGAAGGCCACCGTGAGGAGACCTTGCCATCCGGTGATGTGTGCTACTATAGCAGTGAATCCACCATGATCCGCAACTTCTGGCGTCTGCTCGAAGCCAACTACGGTATCCACCTGGTCAGTTTCAATGGTCGCGGGTTCGATGCACCGTGGCTGATGCTCCGCAGTGCCGTGCTCGGCATTCGTCCAACACGCAATCTGATGGACGGCACCCGGTTCAACTATCGAGGTCACACCGACCTGCTGGACGAGCTCACGTTCTACAACCGTTCATCTACCGGACCCACGCGCAGCTTCAACTTCGACTTCTACGCCAAGGCGTTTGGCGTACAGTCTCCCAAAGCCGCCGGTGTGGATGGCTCCAAGGTGGGCGAGTTGTTTGCGCAGGGGGCTCTGGCCGACATCGCTGAGTACTGCTTACGCGACGTGCGCAGTACCTGGGATCTGTTCCTGCAGTGGAATCGTCTACTCAGCTAATCTGCTAATCTGCTAATCTGCTAACCGCTAGACGCTAATCGCTAGACGCTAATCGCTAATCGCTAATCGCTAAACGCTAGACGCCATGACAAGATCGCTGCTACTTTGTTTGCTGTCCTTTGTTGCTACACATCTGTGGGCCGCAGACACTACCAAGGCGTCGCTACCGATCTACCAGGATCCTGTGACCACCAAGCATGCCGTGGTGATCGATGGGAAACGGATCGAGTACGAGGCTACAGCCGGACATCTGACGTTGACCCGAGAGGACGGCACGGTCCGTGCGCGCATGTTCTTTGTGGCCTACACCAAGACGGGTGTGTCGGACCCGGCATCCCGTCCGCTGACCTTTTCCTTCAACGGCGGCCCTGGCTCCAGCAGCGTCTGGCTACATCTTGGTGTACTTGGTCCACGGCGCGTCTTGATGAACGATGACGGCACCACCAAGCCCCCTCCCTATCAACTCGTGGACAACGACCAGTCGTGGCTGGACATGACCGACCTGGTCTTTATCGACCCGGTCAGCACCGGTTACTCTCGCGCGGCAGATGAAAAGACCGCCGGACAGGAGTTCCACGGCTACCGCCAGGATCTCGAAAGCGTTGGGGCCTTCATCCATCGCTGGATCTCGGATCACAAGCGTTGGGCCTCGCCCAAGTTTCTGATCGGCGAGTCCTATGGTACCACGCGTGCCGCCGGACTGAGCGAACACCTGCAGAGCCGCTACGGCATGTACCTGAACGGTGTGATCCTGGTGAGCGCCGTGCTGAACTTCCAGACCATCGACTTCAACGAAGGGAACGACCTGCCGTATGCGCTGTTCCTCCCAACGTACGCGGCCACCGCACGCTACCACAACAAGATCGGTGGCGATGCCACCCTGGAGCAACTCGCCGCATCGGCGCGCCAGTGGGCTGAAGGGGGCTATACCACTGCACTCATGAAAGGGGACGCCCTTAACGACCTTGAGCGCGACGAGACCATGCGGCGATTGACCGCACTCACGGGGCTTTCGGAAGACTACCTGGACAAGACAGATCTCCGCGTGAACATTCACAAGTTCTGCGCTGAGCTCCTCCGTGATCAAGGACTAGCCGTTGGTCGCTTCGACAGTCGATACACCGGTGCCGTGGCCAATCGTCTGTCGGAGTGGATGGAACGGGATCCCAGCCACCACCCCACGATCGCGGGATGCTTCTCGACGTGTATCAACGACTACCTGACGCGGGAGCTGAACGTCTCCACAACCCTTCCCTACGAGGTCCTCACCGGTCGCGTATGGCCATGGGACTTTGGGAACGCCAAGAACGAGTACCTGAACGTAGCACCTGCTCTGCGCGATGCCATGCTGATGAATCCCGACCTGAAGGTCTGGGTCCTGAACGGTTACTTCGATCTGGCCACGCCGTTCTATGCTACGGAATACACGTTCGCCCACATGGGCCTTCCAAGCTCCCATAGAGAGAACATCTCCATGAGCTACTACAAGGCAGGGCACATGATGTATCTCTTGAAGACCGAGCTGATCCAGATGCGGGCAGACGCGAAGAACTATTTCGGTGATCGTTGAGGGGGCAACAGACGCTTCTCGATCCCTTGCTCGGACACATAGAGGTAGAGCCCTGTCGCCGCTTGTGTCGGTTCTTCCGGCCCCATGAACCGACCAAAGAGATCGTACCAGCCGTGTTGGTGGGTCGCCGAGGACCACATTGGCCGCACCACAGGGTCGTTCACGGACACCGTACTCAAGCTCAGTGAACCCACCCAATGATCGGTGGCGATATAGAGACGCTGTTCGTTGTCGTCGTAAACAGCAGACATTAGCGTATTGCGCTGACGGTCATAGTAGGATTCGGGCAGATTTGTGATCACGACGCGCTCCGTCCCAACCTGGCGCTCGATCACCAACGAGAATTCCGTCCCGGGCTGATCATCCTCCCACACATGGAAGATCACCCCATTGCTCGCCAGTGCAATGAGCTCGCTCTTGGGAAGCGAGTCAACCTGCCACGTCCGGCCGGCGTCGTTCGTCCAAGCCTTCATCCGCGGCCCCCTCACCACTCCATGACGCCCCTTGACCTGACTCCGCGGTTGAACTCCGAGATTGATCGGTGGTATGCTGATCTCCTCCCAGCGTTCATGCGTTTGATCCACCGTTCGCCACCCACTTCCGTCCGTACCAAACGCTACGAATACCGAGTCTTCGAATGCCACCAGAAATCGCAGTCCGTCCTTGGCAAGCAGCAAGCGGTCCGGACTCGAGCCACTCCACCATGCAACTTGACGATCGCCCGGATAGCCCTCGATGTTATTGATGACCGTAAAGCGGTTTCCCGTAGGATGGGCCCAGCTGCCGGCCTGCGGCATCAGTGTGAACTCAAATGTTTCGAGGTGATCGCGCGGTTTGAAGTGCATGGCCCAGGAACCGCGGGTCAGCCAGAGATCATCCAGGCTGCGTCCACCACGAAAGATGCTGGGGCTATCGGTTGGATCCAGACGCAGCCAGAACGGGTCGATGGCTGGCGTTGACCATGCACCGTGCGCTGGGTGATAAACGATCTCCCGTGCGCCCGCACCTGCCACACCATCGGGTACCGCGATCAGGTCCACAACTGAGCGCTGCGGCAGTCCAGTGTGGACCAATGCCTTCTCGTTCGTGAGGTCGTCGATCAGCATCACTGTATCCGGATACGCTACGATAGCCCCCTTCGGTCCATGTTCGACCAACATGACGAGTCCCCAGCGCGATGAAGAGTGCAGCGTATCGCGCTGCCCAGACGAGACATGGTAGCGTGTCAGCACAGAGTCGAGTACGACGTAGATCTGGTCGGGGTCGTCCGTCGCGCAGAACGAGTGAACAGCCTCGCGCTCGGACGAGAATAACGTCAACCAGGTCTGACCGTGATCTACGGAGTACAACAAGGTATTCCGTCCCAGGACCAGGATGTGGGTGCTCGATCGATCGATGTACACGCTCCGTCGGTGCAACTGCACCGTGTCCGGCAAATCGATCACCTCCGGCTGTCCGCGAAATCGATACCGTATCACCTGCTGATCGGAAAAGACCAGTGCCGAAGTGTCGGCGCACGCGATCACATCGGGATACACATTGCGACTCACCGCCGTGTCCACGCGAATCGTATCGCGAGTCGGCCAGCGATACCACGTTGCGAGTGACAAGAACGCCGCTAAGGCCGGATCATACTTCGAGCTGAACGTGCAAACGGTGGCATCATCGTGTTCAAACTGGTAGTAGACGTTGTCTCGCCTGCTGGTCGCCCGATCTTCAGCGTGGTAGCGATACACATCATTGCCTCGCTGGGTGATCGCCACCCCCGTTGCCTGCATACCCCACAATCGCAGCGAGCCAAGTTCAAGACTGGCCTGGGACCACACGCTCGTTGAGGTATCCAGTACGAATGCTCCGCCATGACTCGAGGCGTGATAGACGCCGCTGATCACTCTGAGTTCGTTCACGACTGGCGGCAGGTTCAGATCCTCGTACCGCCAACCTGAAAGCTGCGCTTGGCAAAGACATGACGCAGTGGCGCTGATCATCAGGAAGGCTATAGCACGAACAATGCCGATCATGGTCACTCCTGTGAAACTGCCTGCCGCTGGCTGATCCAGTCACCCCATTGGAATATAGGACTGACGACACCATGCCGGGGATTCTGTTACCCGGCTTCTTGGCGAGATGGCGAGCTCCTTACCGATTCTCCAGCCTAAGAACGCCACGTGGGCAGACCGACGAGCAGACACCGCAACCGACGCAGGAGGCGCGCTTGATGTCCTCGCCACGCTGGGCATACCAGCGCACATCGATCCCCATTTCGCAGTAGGTGCTGCAGTTGCCGCAGGAGATGCACTGCCCACCATTGGTGGTGATGCGGAAACGCGAGAACCACTTCTGCAGCAGACCCAGCACGGCGGCTTGCGGACATCCAAACCGGCACCAGACCCGAGATCCAAGCAACGGGTAGAACCCGACGCCGACCACGCCGCTGAAGAGCGAACCGA
>JANJTN010000068.1 GCA_024711065.1 bacterium | reverse complement strand
TGTCACCCGCGTGGCCCAGTACGGGCACGCCTTCGGGGTGCCCGCGCCATCGGCGTGCCCGCGCCATCGGCGTGCCCGCGCCATCGGCGTGCCCGCGCCATCGGCGTGCCCGCGCCATCGGCGTGCCCACGCCATCGGCGTGCCCGCGCCATCGGCGTGCCCGCGCCATCGTCGTGGTCACCCGCGCGCTCGGTCCGCACCGTCTCTGATCACGCGCTCCAGGCGGTCGCAGGCGGCGTCGATCATGGCGTCCACGGCATGCTGCTGGTCGGCGGGAAAGGGGCTCAACACGTAGTCCACCAGCTCGCCAGGACCAAAAGCGCGGTCGATGCCGCACCGCAGACGCCAGAACTGCGGCGTGCCCAGCTCCTGGATGATGTTCTCCGTGCCGTTGTGGCCGCCCGACGAGCCCCCTAACCCTAAATGGATCTTGCCAACAGGGAAGTTGAACTCGTCCACCACTACCACCAGCTGCGATGGTTTGAGCTGGTGGGCATTCAGGATCTTCTTGACAGCCCTGCCCGAGAGGTTCATGTACGTCATGGGTTTGACCAAGACGACCGACCGTCTTGCATAGGTAACGGCGCACTCGTGGAACAGGGGATCGCGCTGTAACCACGGGCGCTCGCGGCGAGAAGCCAACCGGTCGCCTACCATGAATCCGATGTTGTGACGGGTGCGCTGATATTCGGCACCGGGATTGCCTAGGAAAACGATCGCCAGTTCCATGAAGAAATATTGTGGAAAAGTTTGGAAGTACGCAAAACTACGTATATCTTTCTACGTAAGACGAGCGGTCAGGATAACTGATCGGGGTATCCAACACACTATTCAAGGGGCGGACGTGCCGGGTCGAGGTTCGTGTGGACAAGTAAGTTCTTGACTTGGCAGTACTTGTATGAAACTACGTATTTCAGGTGACTTGGTACTGACCTATCATTGATGCGTTCTGGCGGGGATTGCAGCCCTTGCCAGCAGCATTAAAGAGGTCGTACCGAGTACTCGGGAGGGTATGAGACCGCAGATCCACGATCTGCTTGGCCGGTGGATAACGTCCACCCTGGCGTTCCTGTGTTTTGCCACAGGAACCGCCCTGGCGCAGCCGTACACCGACAACGTTGGTATCGGCACCACCACGCCCGACCAGTCGGCTTTGCTGCACCTGGAAAGCACCGAAAAGGGCTTCCTGATCACCCGGATGACGCAGTTCGAGCGGGACCGCATCACGCTGCCGGCCACGGGGTTGATGATCTACAACACCGACGTTGGCACCTTCCAGTATAACATCGGCACGCCGCAGGCCCCGATCTGGGTCAGCTTTCTGTATATCAACGTGGACGGTGGCTCCAGCTCGGGCAACTTCTGGTCCGTGTTCGGCAACGACTCCGTAGACCGCACCAAGCACTGGCTGGGTTCCAACAACGCCGAGCCGCTGATCATCAAGACGGACCTCACGGTCCGCGCAACCTTTGACGAATTCGGCGGCCTGGCCCTGCAGACCCGCACCACCATCGACGGATCCCTGAACCTGTTGGGCGATACCACATCGCTCATGATGGACTCCGACGCCGGTGTGCAAGGGGCTCCCCTGATCTCTCAAGGTCCGTCGGCCACGCCGATGTGGTACACCGGCCTGCTGCTGCAGGACACGGGTATCGTGGTGAACACGCCGCTGTATGTGACGTCGCAAGCCACCTTCGACCTGCTACCCAAGATGCCGCTGGAGTTCGGTGCCATTCTGATCGGCGACTCCACGGGCACGGCCGTACCGTATCCACCGGGTCTGGAAGGGGCTCTCCTGCAGATCGAGTTCGGACGCCCGGTGTGGGTGAACCCCGACGAAGCCCAGTACTGGTCCATCACCGGCAACACGGGCATTGGCACCACGGGCTATCTGGGTACCAATGATGCCTCGGACCTGCGCATCTCCACCGACGGCACCCTGCGCGCTACCTTCACGGCCGGCGGCCTGCTGGATGTAGCCGTTCCCACCAACATCAACGGCGCTCTTACGCTGGTGGGCGCTACGTCGCCTCTCGTCCTCGATGCCGACCCCGGTCTGCCGGGCAAGGTGCTGATCTCGCAGGGTCCGGGTGCCACACCACGCTATACCGACTCGCTTACGTTGGCGGCGTTGAACGTGACCGGCACCACGTCGCTCCTCGACACCGTCACGGTCAACAACTCGCTCAACCTGGCCGGCACCAACACGCAGCTCCTCCTCAATGGTCAACCCGGCACGTCGGGACAGGTGCTGATCTCGCAAGGGGCTGGTCAGACGCCGCGCTATACTGATACACTGCAGCTGCAACAACTCACCGTCACCGGTGAAAGCTTCTTCCAGGACACGGCCCACTTCGACCTCTTGATGGACTTCCCGCTGGAGTTCGGCCACATCATCGTGGGCGATTCGGCGAACAAGGCCGTACCGTACGCGCCGGGCCTGGAAGGCGCTCTGCTCCAGATCGAGTTCGGACGTCCGGTGTGGGTGAACCCCGACCAGGCCCAGTACTGGTCGCTCAGCGGTAACGCCGGCGTAGGCACCACAGCCTTCCTGGGCACCACCGATGCCAACGACCTGCGCATCGCCACCAACGGCACGCTACGCGCCACGTTCTCGGCCGCCGGCGATCTGACGGTAGACGTCCCCACACGCATCAACGGTGCGTTAACGCTGGGCGGCACCACCTCGCCGCTCGTGCTGGATGCCGACCCCGGCCTGGCCGGACAGGTGCTGATCTCGCAAGGGGCTGGTCTTACGCCGCGCTATACCGATACACTCACACTGAGCTCGCTTACCGTAACAGGACAGAGCTTCTTCCAGGACACGGCCACCTTCACGCTGCTGCCCAAGTTCCCGCTGCAACGCGATCATCTGCTCATCGGGAACGACCAGAACCTGGCCGAACCGTTCGCTCCGGGTGCCGACTCTACGTTCCTGGCCGTGATCAATGGCGACGTAACCTGGTACGACCTGCGCATCCTCCTGCGCGACCAGGCCTGGATCGTGGGTGGTAAAGATACCACCAGCAGCCCCATCCTGGGTGTGATCGATCCCACGGCCGCACAGCAAGACCTGCATCTCTATGCCGGCGGTCAGTCCTTCCTCGAACTCAACGCCGCCAACCAGACGCTCGACGCTAAACGCTCTCTGCGCCTCGACGGTCCCGCTATCGAATTCAACCTGAACGGCAACCCAGGCACCGCCGGTCAGGTGCTGATCTCGCAAGGCGCTGGTGCCACTCCGCGATACACAGACACACTGCAACTGCAACAGCTCACCGTAACTGGCGAATCGTTCTTCCAGGACACGGCCCACTTCGATGTGTTCATGGACTTCCCGCTGGACTTCGGTCACCTGATCATCGGCGACTCCTCCAACAAAGCCGTGCCGTATGCACCGGGACTCGATGGCGCTGTGCTCCAGATCGAGTTCGGACGTCCGATCTGGGTGAACCCCGACCAGGCCCAGTACTGGTCGCTCAGCGGTAACTCCGGCGTAGGCACCACGGCCTTCCTGGGCACGACGGATGCCAACGACCTGCGCATCGCTACCAACGGCACGCTGCGGGCCACGTTCTCGGCGGCCGGTGCACTGGCGATCGACGTCCCCACCACCATCACCGGCTCGCTCACACTGGCCGGCCCGGCTACGCCGCTCATCCTGGACACGGATCCCGGCACCGATGGCTTCGTGCTGATCTCCAAGGGTCCGGGCGCCACGCCGCAGTGGTTCGACATCTCGGCCTTCCTCGAAGAAGAAGCCTGGGTGGTAGGCGGTAACGACTCCACCACCAGCCCTATCATCGGTGTGATCGATCCCGCAGCACCACAGCAGGATCTGCATCTCTACGCCGGCGGTCAGTCCTTCCTCGAACTCAACGCCGCCAACCAGACGCTCAACGCTAAACGCTCTCTGCGCCTCGACGGTCCCAACGTCGAACTCAACCTGAACGGCAACGCCGGCACTACCGGTCAGGTCCTCGTCTCGCAAGGAGCTGGCCTTACGCCGCGCTATACCGACACTCTGCAACTGCAACAGCTCACAGTAACTGGCGAATCGTTCTTCCAGGACACCTCGCACTTCGACGTGTTCATGGACTTCCCGCTGGAGTTCGGACACATCATCGTGGGCGACTCGTCGAACAAAGCCGCTCCGTATGCTCCGGGACTCGAAGGCGCTGTGCTCCAGATCGAGTTCGGACGTCCGATCTGGGTGAATCCGGATCAAGCCCAGTACTGGTCTCTGAGCGGCAACGCCGGCGTTGGTGCTACGGCCTTCCTCGGCACCACCGATGCCAACGACCTGCGCATCGCCACCAACGGCACGCTGCGCGCCACGTTCTCGGCGGCCGGTGCATTGGCCATCGACGTGCCCACCACCATCACCGGCTCGCTCACGCTGTCCGGCCCGGCTTCGCCCATCGTACTGGATACCGATCCCGGACAACCCGGCTATGCGCTGGTAAGTCAGGGTCCGGGCGTGACGCCGCAATGGATCGACATCAACCCCATCCTGAACCTCGAAGCCTGGATGGTGGGCGGTAACGATACCACGTCCAGCCCCATCCTCGGCGTGATCGATCCCGCAGCACCACAGCAAGACCTCCATCTCTACGCCGGTGGCCAATCCTTCTTGGAACTCAACGCCGCCAACCAGACGCTCAACGCTAAACGCTCGCTGGTTCTCGACGGTCCCAACATCGAATTCAACCTCAACGGCGACCCCGGTACCACCGGCAAGGTCCTCATCTCGCAAGGGGCTGGTGTTACGCCGCGCTATACCGATACTCTGCAACTGCAACAGCTCACCGTCACCGGTGAATCGTTCTTCCAGGACACCTCGCACTTTGACGTGTTCATGGACTTCCC
>JANJTN010000044.1 GCA_024711065.1 bacterium | reverse complement strand
TACAAGGCAGCGATCCCGCGAATAACGCCCATGAGCACGGTGGCGAATCCGATGGTCATCAGCAGTACGCCTCGGCTGAAGGCATACTCCTTGAAGAAGTAGGTCAGCGACGACAGTGCAAAGAAGGTGATCAACAGGCCTACCACACTGCGGCGCATCGTGGGTCGGTACTCGATGTACTCCCCTACGCCGATCAGTGATAGGAGGGCCACCACACTGACCACGATGAAGACCGTTGGGTAGGCGTAGTCCGGAAAACCGAACGGACCGTCGAACCGTACCGCCGTAGCAGCCATCAGGGCAACACTCATGCAAGCGAGGTCTGCCAGCGCGATGGCGATCTCGCGGCGACGGCGCAGGACACGCTCGAGAACGGACCGCAATGCGATACCGCCTCGCATGAATGCCAGAAAGAGCGGCGACCCACCAAAGTGCTTGCGGGCGAAGATCTCCATGGCTTCGTAGAACACCCGGACCTCGTTCATGGAGGATCGTTTGGTACTCTCGCCCTTGAAATGCACGATGCTGGTGGTGTGCACATATCGGATGCGGTACCCCTGCTGCTGGATCCGATAGCAGAGATCCAGATCCTCGCCGTACATGAAGAATGCCGGATCGAAGCCATCAGCGGCCCGTACCACACTGGCAGGTCCGATCATGAACGCCCCGATCAAGGCATCCACGTCGTACGTCTCGTCGATCGACCGATACGTGAGGTTGTATTGTGCGAACAGCCGCGAACGCGGGAAGAGGGACTGCAGTCCGAAGAGTTTGCAGAACGATGCCCACGGGGTGGGCAGTCCACGGCGGCAGGCCAGCTGGAACGTACCGTCCGGATTGAGCACCTTGCACCCGGCGAGTCCCACCTCGGGATGGTCTTCGAGATAGGCGACCATGGTGGACAGTGTATCCTGGCCGATGATCGTATCGGGATTGAGGAACAGCACATAGCGCCCGGTGCAGTGTTCCAGGCCGACGTTGTTGCCGCGGCCGAAACCGAGATTCTCGCTGAGAGGCACCCACGTGACGTGCGGGTAGAGTGCGCGCAGTTCGTCGACCGACCCGTCTGACGATGCGTTATCGACCACCACGACCTGCACGTCCAGGTCATCGGCACGGGCATCGATGGACCGCAGGCACTGCAGCAGGTAGTCCTTCACGTTGTAGTTCACGATCAGGATACTCACATCCGGCGTGCCGGTCGGAGGGGCGTTCGTGCTCACGCCGTTACTTCTTCCCCAGAGTGAAGATCGTGGTGAGCTTGAGCTTCCAGACCAGGAAGGCCGCCTCGTAGACGATGTTCTTGCTCATCTTGGAAACACCCTGTACGCGGTCCGTGAAGATGATGGGCAACTCCAGGATCCTGGCACCCAGACGCCAGGCGCGATAGTTCATCTCGATCTGAAATGCATAACCATTGGACCGAATACGCCCGAGGTCGATCCCTTTGAGGATCTCTACCCTGAAGGCCTTGAAACCGCCCGTGGCATCGGCAATGGGCATGCCGGTGATCACGCGGGTGTACAGGTTGGCGAACCAACTCAGCAAGAGTCGACTCATGGGCCAGTTGATCACATTCACGCCGGACACATATCGCGAGCCGATCACCAGATCGTGATCTCCGAGCGCATCGGCAAAACGTGCCAGGTCCTTCGGGTCGTGAGAAAAGTCGGCATCCATCTGATACACGATGTCGAACCCCTGCTCGATCGCATAGGAGAATCCGCGGCAGTAGGCGGTACCTAATCCGAGTTTGCCTTCGCGCTCGATCAGGTGCACACGGGAGTCGGCGGCCTGACGTTCACGCACCAGCGTGGCCGTGCCATCCGGCGAACCATCGTCGATCACCAGGATGTGGGTCTCGGGCAGTACCTGAAACACCGCATCCATGATGCGCGAGATGTTCTCGTGTTCATTGTAGGTCGGAATGCAAACGATGCTCTTCACGCGCGTCCGTGTCCTCTCAGCATAACAAAAACGGTGCGGACCAGGATCTCCAGGTCCAGCTTGAAACTGATGTTCTCGATGTAGAAGAAATCATACCGCAATCGGTTCTCGATCTCTTCTCGACTCTCAGGGTTGGATTTGGTCTTGACCTGCCACCATCCCGTGATACCGGGACGGACCTTGTGGCGGCGCCGGTAGTATGGAAGCATGGCGGTGAACTTTTCCACGTAGAAGGGTTGTTCCGGCCGCGGACCAACAAGGGACATCTCTCCTCGCAGAACGTTCCAGAGCTGCGGGATCTCGTCCAGATGCGTCTTGCGGATGAACCGCCCCAGCGGCGTCACCCGCGGGTCGTTCTCCTTGGTCCACGTTGGTCCACGCCGGTCATTGGCATACATGGAACGGAACTTGGCCATGCGGAACACGACCCCATTGCGTCCCACGCGCTCCTGCACAAAAAAGACCGGCCCTTTCGAGGTCATTTTAACGGCGGCGGCCAGGATCAGCCATATCGGTAAACCCAGGGCAAGGACGGCCAGACTGACCGTAAGGTCCAGTGCACGCTTGGCGAAGGCCTCCCAGGGCTGCATCAATTCCGGATTCACGTCGATGAGTGGTGAGCCGTAGATCTGATGCGTGCGGGCCTGTCCGGAAACGATCTCATACATGTCCGGCACGATCTTCACATGGCAACCTGCATCGGCGCACTCGGCCACAACCCGCAGCAACTCGGTATGATCCGAGTGATCCATGGAGATCAACACTTCGGTGGGACGGACTCGATCAAGGATAGCCGGGAGTGACGCCGTGGTGCCTAACACGGGAGTCGACCCCACAGAACCACGTCCGGTTTCGTTCACGATCACTCCAACCACATCGTATCCCCAGGCACGCTCCCGAGCCAGGTCGGCCAGCAGGCGTTCGGCGCGGACGTGGGAGCCAAGCACGACCGCCGGGATCCGGATCACGCCGCGTTCGCGTAGACGATGCTGCAAGCCCCTTGCCATCAAGCGGCCCGTGACGGCGAACGAGGTGATCATCACCCAGTACAGCACGAAGACCAGGCGGGGGCTCTCCTGATACGAGGGAGGACTGGACAGATAGATCAGCAGAAAGAACACGGCCGATCCGAAGAACGTCTGCCGGATCACGGCGAACAGCTCGTCGAACGGAGACCGTACGTACATGTCCTTGTAGAGTCCACCCATCCAGAACACCACCACCCAGGCCAGGCTGATAATGCCGCTCACGAGAAGGTTCTGAACCAGGCCGAAGGTGCGGACGTCGTCCGTAAACAGGACGGTACGCAGTCCTTGATAGGCAAAGAAACTGGCAGTGAAGGCCACAAGATCCGCCATGAGCTGCATCATGCGCGGACGCAGCAGTCGCGATGGCGATTGCGCCGGAGGGATGCCGGCCGCTGGGGCCAACGCCGCATCCAGAACACTATGGTGCGCAGTGCTAGACATGAACCTCCGGATCCTCCGGTCGCTGCCGAGCCGTTCGCAGGATCCGCCGAACTTCTGCCGGGCGAACCAGACCGGTAGCGATCATGGCGCCAACAGCGATCGAGCCGGATACCAACGCCGCCATCCAGATGGACATCAGGGATGGAAGGTACAGCGCCGCCGCGGCCGAGATCCCCGCCACGCCCATCGTAGACAGCACGAACCGCAAATCTAGGCCTTGTTTCAGGATCACGCCCAGATAGTACACCGCCAGGGCCGCTCCGGCCACAACAGCTGCGAGTTTGGCATACACCGCTCCCATGGACGCGCCCAGCGGAATAAGCACCACACCGGCACCGATCGTCACGGCCGCCAGCGCCGCCGTGATCGGCACATTCACCTTCTGACGTCCGAGTGCGACAAAGACCTCCTGGAGGAACACCAATGGAAAGATCCCCACCGACATCCACATGAAAACAAAGTATTGCAGGTGATTGTCGGCATATCGTCCCTTGCTGATCAGTTCGATCAGGAATGGGGTTAGGGGGCTGAGTATGGCGCACAACAGGATGGCCGACGCCGTCAGGAGTCGCAAGCCGGTGACGGCAAATGTCCGTGCCGACTCCCAATCGCTAACAGCGAACCGCGCCACCACCGGAACAACGACCATGGCAGCGGCCAAAGGAACCGTGCCCGTGAGCGGTGCCAGCGAGACGTACGCGGCTCCAAAGATGCCCACTTCGCGCTGCGTGCTGAACCAGTCCAGCAGGACGGCATCGGCTTTGTCGTGAATGTTCATCAAGGCAAAGGCCACAAACATCGGCAGAGCTTCCACCAGCAGACGGCGCATCTCGGGGGCCGAAACCCATTGCGGTCGCACCGTGCGTCCACGGTCCGTTGCCAGGACAAGCAGGAATCCGGGGATCGATGATAGACAGTAGGTCACGATCACGGTCGTGGGCGTGATCGCGTGGCGCTGCAGCCAGATGGCTACGAGAAAGATCACGGCATCGGCGATCATCGCCGCCGCCGGCAGGGTGAACTGCATCTTTGCGCGACGTCCAAGCTCGAAACTGTATCGGAGAAGTCCGGTCCGAGCCGTGATCAACAGGTAGGTGGTCCAGACCAATCCGTCGGCGAGCGACAATCCATACGCCGTGCTGGCAACGAGTGCCACGGCCGACGCCACGATCCACAGCACCATACGAAGCGCTGCGGCAGAGGACAGGATCACGGACGCACGCTCCGGTTCCTGGATGGCCTTGCGCAGCACGATGTTGTTCATGCCAAAATCCACGGCGATCACCACGAACAGATCGATGAACCGTCGCTGCGTGAACAGTTCCCCGTTCTGCTCCTTGGAAAGCGTGGACAGGATCACACGTTGCGCTAGAAATGTCAACGCAAGCACAGAGCCCTGAGCCAGCAGCAACGAAGCACCACCGGTCAGGATCTGTCGGGCTGCCGATCGCCGTTCGCTCGTCATGCTTGGCTCCCATCCGGCTGCCAGGCATCCAAGCGCGTTCGGCGCACTGCCCGCACCATCGCCAGGCCGAATGCGGCATTCATGGCTACGAAGTAGGTGCAGGTACTCGCCACCGGCACGGACTGACCGTAGCGGGCAGCGGCATGCCCCAACAGCGCCAGGGCATAGACGGCGAACTGCCCGTAGAACAGCAGGCCGAACCACGCCGTGGCGTGCACAGACATGACTGTACCCGCCATCAGCGCAACCAGAAAGAGTGGACTCATCCAGCGGACCACGCGGTGCGACCACAAGAACCAGGCGGTCCAGCCGGTGGACGGCAGCAGCAGCCGCCAATGGGCGGCAACAGTGGCCATACCGCTAGCTGCCGTGCGCGCGGTCCGTCGGGTTTCCGACCGCATCGTAGCCGGACGAACTTCCGTGACCTCGGCCTTGGAAGCAGCAACCACGCGGTAACCGCCGGCAATGGCATTCAACAATTGCATCCAGTCGTCGGCCACACGATCATTCGGCAAGGGGCGAACCACGGAACGGCGAACCGCATACATCGCCCCGTTCGAGGCAACCGTGGAGGCGATCTCGGATTCCAAACGATTCTGACGATCCTCGAATCGGCGGTAGCCGCTGTCTTCCCTGCTGCCGGCATCGTCGGCAGTTGCGGTTGCGGTTGCTGTTGCTGTTGCTGTTGCTGTTACTGTTGCTGTTGCTGTTGCTGTTGCTGTTGCGGTGGTCGATGCGAGGTGGCGTCCGACCGTGCCGCCCACGGAGGAATCGGCGAAGGGGGCTACCAATGCAGCAAGCGAAGCAGGGTACCAACGAGTGTCGGCATCCGTGCAGACCAACACGTCCGTCTCGACATCGGAGATCAACGCCGAGATCACCGCGTTCTTTCCGGAGCGTGGGAACCGACGCAGGGTGATCGGCACGGCCACTTCCGTGGCGAGTCGTTCCACGATCGACGCGGTCTCGTCGGTACTGCCATCGTCGCCCACGGCGATCGACCAGCGTCCCGACGGATAGTCCGAAGCCGCGATCGAACGCAGGCAGGCTTCGATGCCCTCGGCCTCGTTGTAGGCGGCCATGACCACGGTTACCGTTGGTGTGATCGGCTCGGTGTGTAGCGGACGGTGGACCACACGGCGAACCAGCCACAACAGCACTGGATAGATCACATGCGGATATAAGATCCCTGCGATCGCCGTTGCTGCGATGGTCAGTCCCACTGCCGTGACGGCCTGCATGCGGGGTTACCGGAAGATCGTCAGGACGGTGGTGGTCAGCAGCGCAATGGCCGACGCGATGGCAGCGATCGCTGCATAGGTCTGGATCTCCACCGATGCCGGAATGTCCGGCGGACGTGGCACGTAGACCTCATCACCCGGCTCGACCACCGCTTCATCGTCTTCTACCCAGACCTTGGTCTTGCCCTTGATGATCCGCGACCGGCCAGCCTTGGCACCCGTGGCAAAGCCCCCTGCCTGATCCACGTACCACTCGAGCGTTTTTCCGGGGACGTAGCCCACATAGCCGGGACGGTTCACCTGGCCGTAGACGAAGACGCGATCGGGAGTCGATTCGATCACGATGATGTCGCCGTTCTGTAGTACCACATTCTCACGCGACGCGGTGTCCCGCAGAGCCGTTGCCAGGTCGCACGACACATACGGCAGCCGGTAGCTCTGGTCCATCTTGTATCGTAGCGTGTCTTCGAGCGTGAGGTCGGAGTACATGAATCGGCGATTCGCATTGTCGATGATCTGCCGTTCGGACCGTGTGGTCTGATCCGGTCGAACGATGTAACTGAGGGCGACGGCGGCTCTGGAGTTCACGCCGCCGGCCCGAGCGATCACCTCGGCCACGCGCGTCAGACCCGGCTGGATCACCACCGTGCCGGGCTGGGCCACTTCGCCGTAGACTTCCACCACACCCTGTCGCGCCGGTTCACCGGCCGTGACCATGCGCTCGACGATGATGCTCGAACCCGGCTGCAGTTCAGGGTCGGTACCCGTGATGCGCAGGTCTTGATCCACGGACAACATCGCCTTGCCTTCTCCACCGGCCTGCACCAACACTACGCGGCTCAGGTCGGCCTCATTGGTCGGACCGCCGGCGGCCGCAAGGAGTACCGATGCACGGTCCCCCGGCTTGAACGCCAGCGTGGCCGGTGTGGCCACAGCACCCGAGACGGAGATCGTGGGAATGCGTTCGGCGTCAAAGGGTACCGTCACCATGTCGCCTTCACGCACATGGGGATCGTGATGTTCATTGCCCGGGATCTGCGCCAGAGCCAGGTCTACCATGCTCGATCCATGCCGGTGCCGCACCACGATATTGCGGAGGGCGTAGGGACTGAGTTCGGGTACGGGCTGGCGCGTAAGTTCGTTGGTGGCCGACATCATCGATACGCTAGGACCCATCTTCTTGATCTCCTCGGTACCCCCATTCTTCATCAGCAACCAGGGTTGCCGCGTGATGGTCAGCAGCGTGGAGATCCGCATGGACGCAGGAACAGCATATGTGCCGGGGAACTGCACATTCCCCTTTAGCGTCACGTAGACCAGCCGGGGTTTGCGAAGGGTTACGTACACGTCCACGTCCGGTGCACGCCGCCGCATCCGCGCCTGCAACGTATCGCGAAGATCCTGCAGGGACATTTCTGTGAGCGATACCAGTCCAAACCGTTCCAACAGCAGGGTGTTTTCGGGGCTCACCATAGCCATCTTCTCGGAGAAGTCGATCCCGGTGGTCTGGTAGGCGATCACATCGCCCGGCCCCATCATATAGGCCGAGGGGACCACCACATCGTCGGTCGGTACCTGTTCGCCGGAGAGCATCTGCCCCAGGACGGTATTCTGCCGGGCGGACGACATGCGGTCGAGGTCCATCACCGAACCGGTTCCCTGGGCAACAAGTGGAAGGGGGCTTGCCAGCAGCGCCAGAAGGAGCAGCGAATGGCAGAGCACTCGGCTTCGTTGGAACATCCGAGGACCTAAGTGATTGCAAGAAGTGGATTTGGACGCGGCAAATCTACGAATAGTGCCGCCTGAGTACGTCTACGATCCGCTCGGCTGCATGGCCGTCCCAGAGCTCCGGAACACGGCCTTGCTTGATGCGTCCGTCCAGCACGTCCTCTACGGCTGCCAGAATGGGTCCTCGCTCCGGCTGTACCAGGACGTTGGTGCCCTCCAGCACGGTGCTGGGACGTTCGGTGGTGGTTCGCGCGGTCACACACGGCACGCCTAGCGCCGTGGTCTCTTCCTGGATGCCGCCGCTATCGGTCAGCGTCAGGCGAGCCCCCTTCATCAAAGCGAGAAAGTCTACATATCCCACGGGGTCGATCAGACGAACCCGAGGTGAGGGCACGATGCCCCACGTTTCGAGGTGTTTGCGGGTACGCGGGTGCACGGGGAACACCACAAGGCATCGCTCGGCAATGATCTCCAGCGTTCCCATCAGCATGCGAAGGCGATCCTCAACATCCACATTACTGGGCCGATGCAGCGTTACCAACGCATAACTCCCCTGCTCCAGGAACAGCTGCTCGTGAATGCGCGACCTCTCGGCTTTCGGCAAGGCGTAGACCTGCGAGTCGATCATCGTGTTGCCCACGAAGTGAATGCGCGACGGGTCGACACCTTCGCGCAACAGATTGTCGCGTCCGGAGGCTTCCGTCACGAACAGATCATCTACGATCGCATCCGTGGCCAGGCGGTTGATCTCTTCGGGCATAGCTCGGTCGAACGATCGCAAGCCCGATTCCACGTGGGCGGTGCGGATCCCCATTTTCACACTCACCAGAGCGCAGGCAATGGTGCTGTTCACATCGCCGACCACGATCACGTAATCCGGCTTGGCTTCCAGGCACACGTCTTCGAACCCTGTCATCACGCGTGCTGTCTGCTGAGCGTGACTGCCCGATCCCACGCCCAGGAACCACTCGGGGTGCGGCATGTCCAGATCCTGGAAGAAGGCATCCGACATTGCTGCATCGTAATGCTGTCCGGTATGCACAATGCTGTGATGGAACAGATCGGAAGCGGCTTCGAAGGCGCGATGAATGGGAGCCACCTTCATGAAGTTGGGCCGGGCCCCGACCACCGAGAGGATGCGGATCATTGGCCGTCTCCCAGCAGCACGATGTTCGAGCGAGCGGCGATGTCCCTGGTGGCATTGCGTGTATCGATCACCACCTTGGAGTGCTCTACGATAAAGTCGATGTCGAAGGACGAATGATCCGTGGTGATCACCACCACGTCCTGACGCTCAAGGTACTTTGCCGTGAGGTGCTTGCGCGAGGTCAGTTCACGTCCGGAGACCTGTACGGAAGGAATGTAGGGGTCGAAGTAAGACACATGCTGGAAGCCGTCGTCGAACAGCAGCTCGGCTACCTTCAGGGCCGGAGAGTGACGCAGATCGTCCACATCCCGCTTGAATGCCATCCCCAGCATCAGCACCTTGGCATCCTTGATCGTGATCGGCTGCCGGGCCACCTCGCGTTCGATCATCGATCGCACATAGAACGGCATGGACTCGTTCACTTCCGCGGCCAGCGTTACGAAGTTGGTCACGAAGTCCTTCTCACGTGCCATCCAGCTCAGGTAATACGGGTCGATCAGAATGCAGTGACCGCCGATCCCGGGTCCGGGATAGAACGGCATAAAGCCGAACGGCTTGGTGGATGCAGCATCAACCACTTCCCAGATATTCACGCCGATGCGATCACACAACTGCGCGAGTTCGTTCACCAGGGCGATGTTCACACTGCGGAAGATGTTCTCGAGCAGCTTTTCCATCTCGGCAACACGGGGAGACGACACCGGAACGACCTCGGCAATGATGCGCCGGTTGATCGCGATGGCCAGATCCGTGCACGCACCGGTCACACCGCCCACCACCACGGGAGTGTTGGAGGTGTTCCACTTCTGGTTGCCGGGATCGATCCTCTCCGGTGAGAACGCCAGAAAGTAATCCTTGCCGCAGACCAGCTTGGTGGCGTCCAGCACCGGCTTCACATAACTGTCGGTCGTACCCGGGAAGGTGGTGCTCTTCAGGATCACCAGGTGGCCAGGTCGCAGCACTGCGGCCAGCTCCTTGGTGGCTGCCAGAATATGGGAGATATCCGGATCCTTGTTGTCCGTGAACGGCGTTGGCACGCAGATGTAGACCACGTCGCATTCGGCTAGACGGGCAAAGTCCGTTGTTGCCGAGAGCGTGCCGCGTTTGACCACGTCGCGGATCTCGTCGTTGTTCAGATCCTGAATGTAGTTCTTGCCGGACGAGAGCGATCGGATCTTGCGCTGGTCCACGTCCACGCCCAAGGTGGTGATGCCCTTTTTCGCGAACTCCAGCGCCAGCGGGAGACCCACGTATCCAAGGCCAACCACGCCAACGGTGGCTGTACCGTCGAGGATGCGGGCCATCAGGGCCTTTTCATGCTTGCTTACCGGATTGCGGGGACGTCCCCTGCGTCGTAATGCCATGTTCCTACCTTACAGCGTCGTGTGATAGTGTCGTTGATAATACTCGCGATACTCCCCGCTGCGCACGTGGTCGCACCAGTCAGAGTGCTGCCGGTACCAATCGATCGTTGCCACCAGTCCACGTTCAACATCCCATTGCGGCGCCCATCCCAGATCAGCCTGGGTCTTGGAGGGATCGATCGCATACCGCCGGTCATGACCTGGCCGATCACTCACATGGGTCAGTAGATCCTCCGAGGCACCGACCTGGTGGAGAATGGCACGGGCAATATCCAGGTTACGGCGCTCACCGAACCCGCCGATGTTGTACACCTGGCCTCCCGCGCCGCGATCCATGGCCAGGATCAGGGCATCGCAGTGATCGTCGACGTGCAGCCAGTCTCGCACCTGCTGCCCGTCGCCATAGATCGGCAGCGGTCTGCCCTCCAGAGCGTTCAGGATCATGAGCGGGATGAACTTCTCGGGAAACTGGAAGGGACCGTAGTTGTTGGAGCAGCGCGTGATCACGGCATCCAGTCGATAGGTGCGCACAAAGGCAGCAACCAAGTGGTCGCTTGCGGCCTTGGAGGCCGAATACGGACTTGATGGATCCAGGGGGGATCGTTCCGTGAACGGGGCGTCGTTCGGACCGAGCGAGCCGTACACTTCATCGGTAGAAACGTGAACGAACCGTCGCACGCCGTGCGCCCGAGCCGCTTCCAGCATCACCAGTGTTCCGGTCACATTCGTATCGATGAAGGGGGCTGCCGAAGCGATCGAGCGGTCTACATGCGATTCGGCGGCCAGGTGCAGGATCACGTCCACTTGATGGTCAACCAGCGTAGCATCCACCAGCGTCCGATCCGTGATCGAGCCTTTCACGAAACGGCAACGTTCTCCATCCACACACCCTGCCAGGTTCTCCAGATTACCGGCATACGTCAGCGCATCCAGCACAACCACTGTCTCCGAGCGCTGAGCCAGGAGTCGGCGGACCAGATTACTGCCAATGAAACCGGCACCGCCGGTCACAAGGATGGACATGGAACCTCGAAAAGCATGCGAAAATCGTCGATCGCCCGAAAGTGCCGTGGTTACGGTGTTCGAGAAGCTTCTCGGACGTGGCTCGGGACGAAAGCGTGTAAAACTACGATTATTCCTGCAAGGGGCTCAGGCCGGAACCCGCCCGATCAATCGCAGGACGCTTGCTGCCAGACTGGGCACGGTGTCGGAGTAGGTCCGCATCACCAGGTCGGCGCGGAATCGATCGATACCGTACGGACTTCCGGCGGCCACGATGATACGTGGACGGTCGGTGGACAAGGCATCCATCACGGCCGGCAATCGGTCCAGTCCCGGCAGGCGTCCTCGATGGGCAACGGCCTTTCCGAAGAAGGCGAACACGAACAGTTCGGCATCTCGCGTGCCTTCGATCAATCCCTGGAGATCGCGTTCTTCGATGGTCCCGTCGATGAACCCGAAATCCACATCCAGCTCGGTGGCCTGCGCCAGATAGTGGCACCACGTGGTCGCCGCATCGGCCTCGTGTTCGTCGATCACACAGAAGACCGCCAAACGTCCATGCTGCTGTACCGGCAAGAGCCCAGACGCACCGTGGAGGTCGATCGCGGCGTCGGCCGCCTTCAAGGCCATCAGCGCATGGGTGTTGGAATCCACCGGCGGCACATCGCGAATGGTACCGAACCGGTCACGTGCGGCGTTCCATCGCCGCTCACTGGCTTCCAGACGCTGTTCGGAGATCCGCCCATCAGCAAAGGCCGCCATCAAACCGTCGATCGCTTCATCCACGTCATCGGGCAGGAGCACTACGTCACAACCGGCCTGCACGGCCAGCACCGCGGCCTCCTCGGAAGACCACGTGTCGGTGATCGCGCCCATGTCCAGGGCATCGGTCGTGATCAGTCCGTCGAATCCCCACGCGGTGCGCACAAGGTCCTGAACGATCACGCTGGACAGCGACGCCGGCAGCTCCGGGTCGAGCGCCGGCATTAACAGATGTCCCATCATCAACGACCCGACATCTTCGGCGATGCAAGCTTGAAACGGTCGAAACTCCCGCTCTGCCGCTGTGACACGATCAACATCGATCACGGGTAGTCCGACGTGGCTATCCGTGCGGGTGGCACCGTGTCCCGGGGCGTGCTTGGCACAGGCCATCACGCCTCCGGCCTGCAGTCCGCGCACATAGGCAGCGGCATGCTTGGCCACCAACTCCGGCTCTTCGCCGAACGCCCGGGTGTTCACGATCGGATTGAGTGGATCGGAGTTGATGTCGGCTACCGGCGCCCAATTCCAGTGGATGCCGGTGGCTCGCATCTGATGGGCGATCGCCGCGGCGATATGCTCGGTGATCCCCGGCACCGTGCGTCCTAGGGCCATCGCTCTCGGAAACTCGATACCGCCATCACGCAGGCGCATGGTGATGCCATGTTCGTGATCGGCCCCGAAGAAGACGTCCCTACCGGCCCGGGATCGGATCTCGGAGAGCATGGCTACCGTGGCCTCGACGGTCCCCAAAAAGACCCCAAAAGCTCTCACGCCACGATCGATCCAGCCATAGACCTGATCGCGGTACGAGGGGTCGGACCAGGCGTCGGCATCCACGCGGGGCATCACCAGTCCGGCAAGGCGCTGTTCGATCTGTTTCATTCACCTAAATTACGGCAAGTCATCGGCTTGCATTCTGCGCACCGGCCAGCCGAGGCTGTAACTGCCCTGCCCGTGCGGAGTCTATGCCGCAGACTGCACGGAAGGACCCAATGGCGGCGACCACGATGCATACCGTATCACAGGCACACACCGACGACCCGACCGACCTTGAACTGTTCGGCCGGCTGTCGGAGGATGATGCTGTGGCCCAGGCGGCCCTGACGGTACTGTATCGGCGGTATTCCCAGCGGATCTACACGTACTGCCGCAAGATCGTGGGCGACAACGAAGCCGCCGAAGACCTGCTGCAGGAAACCTTTGTGAAGCTGTTCGATTCCGGTAAACAGGCCCGGCCCGTGGAGAATTTCCCGGCCTACCTGATGACCATCGCCCGAAATCTGTGCTTCACCCATCGTGCTCGGTCAAAACGGCAGTTCGTGCCCGTCGAGGATTTCCACCTCACGTCGCGCGATGTGCCATACGAACACAAAGAATTGCTTCAGCTCATTCAGACATCGCTCGAACTGTTGCCCGATGACTATCGCGAAGCCTTTGTCCTCCGGGAGTACAACGGCCTCTCCTATGCGGAGATCGCTGAGGTGATCGGACAGTCTGTCGACCTTGTCAAGGTCCGGATCTTCCGCGCCAAGAAGAAACTGCGCGAGATCCTGGCCCCCTACCTCGACGATCTAAAACATAAAGCGTGAACGACCATGACCAATGACCCGATGGAACACCTGACCCCCGAGGAGGCGCTGGACGCCTTCCTTGACGGCGAACTGGACCTTGCCGAGGAGCAGCCACTCTTCGATCATCTCCAGGCTTCGCCGGATCTGCGTGGCAACATGAAGGACGCTCTGGCGATCCGAGCCGCCGTCCACAAGGACCTGATCGCCCCGCCGTCCGATGGCGAAGGTGCCCTGCTTTCTGCCGTGGGGCTCACCACCGGTGCTGCCGCAGCAGGTTCGGCAGCCGCTATGGCTACCTCTGCACCCGGACTCTTCGGCCGCCTGCTGCCATGGCTCACAGCCGGCGGCGGTGCCGTGGCCGGCTTCGTGATCGCCCTGTTCCTGCTCGATGGTGGGCAAGGGGCTCGCCAGGACATGGCTCAGAGCGGTGGTTCGGATGGAACGTCGGCTGTGGCCGGCCATTCGTCGACCACGCCGCCACCCGCACCAATGATCACCTCTGCGCCGGACACCGTGTATGCGGTGCGATACATCACACGGGCTGTACCAATTCAACGGATCGAGGAGCCGGAGTCGATCGAACCCCGTGTCACCGAAACAGTGACACCGACAGAAACGACCGTGCCGGCAGAGGCACCGATGACGATCACGTCCGTCCAGTCCGACCGCATGGGACTGATCAACGCTAGTCGATCCACAGCGTCGGCCAACGACGTTCGCCCGGCCATGCATGCCTCGCCAGGACGCTACACGCTGCCGGTGATGTTCCGCATGCGCACACTCGCCAGCGGTTTGCCGGCCAACGAAGCCACACCGAACTCGGTCCAGGATGCCGTACTTCCGAACACGGCCTTTGCCTTGATGCTCCCCTTTGCCGAAGGTCATTCCATCGGTCTGGAAATGGGCACAGAGTCCTTCCGCCAGGAATTCAACGGCATGGAGGGTGATCGTGAGGTTCGCTACATCCAGACACCGGTGCTGTACTGGATCGGTGCTACCTATCAGTGGATGCCAATGGAGTTCGCCTTTCTACCGGGACTAGCCCCCTACCTGGATGCGACCATGGCGTTCGCCGTGGAGCAGGGACCGGTGGGACGCGGGACCGTAGGACTGAGCTACCGCCCGGTTGGCCCGCTGCGCTTCAACGTGGGTCTGGACGCTGCAGCCCTGATGTATCGGAATGAAGGGGGCTGGTACACGTCATCAAAATGGGGTCCGAGCTTCGGTCTGAGCATCGACCTGGGAGCGATCCGATAATGCTACGTGCCTTTGTCATAGCAGTGATTGCCACGATCACGGTTGCGTCCTGCACGTCTCCGTTGGATCTGGATGTGGATCGAGACAAGCTCTATGCCGACGGTACAGTACATCCGAAACGATTGTCGATGTACTACCATTTCCTGGACAGCGCCTACGAAGCGATCGTAACGGACACGAGCTACCTGAACACCATCTGGATCGAACCCGATCCCTCGTTCTGGCGCGTGACCATCCCACAGCTGATCTTCGAGTTGCCGCAAAGCATCGAGCCGACCTTTGAAATGACGCCCTTCGTGAACACGTTGTCCTTTGGGACCACCAAGGTACCAACCGACGGGGTGTACCGACCGTGTATCAACACCGAGTCATGGTTGGAAGGTGCGTATATCGACCCGTTCGGGCTGACGGTCCCTTTTCACTGGTATGCCGATGATCGCGGCCGCCAGATCAGGTTGGCCTACTATCACTTGCCAACCGAGAACCTGATCAAGGCATCCATACAGATCGCCATCACGGACCCGTCGGGACTGCGGTATACGACCTACCGGGCGTTGATCACGCTTGAATACTAGCTGATCTGCTGATCTGCTAATGGGCTAATCCTGGAAGTCGGTGTTCGCCCCTTCGAACTCCTTGATGAGGTCGCGGTACGAGTCCGGGATACGTTCCGGCTTGTTCGAAGCCGGATTCAGGTGTACGAGGACCCCTTTAGCGGCAGCTAGGATGCGGCCGTCTTCGCGTCGGATCACGTGTTCGAAGCCGAACGACGAATTCTTGACCCAGGCAACGCGCGTGAACACGATGTAGGGATCATCGAACTGGGCGGCATGGAGATAATCGATCTCGGCCCGCGCCACGACAAACCGATGTTTGGTCACAAAGCTCTGACGGTCGATGGGCACACCAATGTCGCGGAAGTACTCAATGCGCGCGGCTTCGAGCCAGTACAGGTAAATGGCATTGTGAACAATGCCCTGGCGGTCCACATCGTACGATCGCACGCGGCTATGCAAACGGTGATTGAAGGTGCCATATCCCTCGATGACCGTTGACTGGTGGTCGATCGTTGCCTCGTTCTTGTCGGATGGTGCCATCAGGATCCTCTGAATAACTGCCTTAAAGATACGACGTGTCGCCCAGCACGTCGTGAACGGCTGCAGCTGCAGCCTCGGCCTCTTCCATGGTGATCTGGTGGTAGAACACCACGCGCATCCAGCCGGGTTTGATCGGTGCGACGCGGATCCCACGGAACGTCATGTCCCTTACAAAGTCCTGGTCGTCCATCGGTACAGCGAACATGACAATGTTGGTCTGGACACGCCGGAGATCGATCTCGACACTCGGATGTGCACTCACGATCTGTGCAAAGAGCTGAGCCTTGGCATGATCTTCGTGCAAATGCGGAAGAACATGATCCAGCGCATACATGCCGGCTGCTGCCAGGATGCCGGTCTGCCGCATGCCTCCGCCGATCATTTTGCGCCACCGCCAGGCCTGCCGGATCTTCTCGTGTGTCCCAAGGATCACCGATCCCACGGGCGCACCGAGCCCCTTGCTCAAACACACGCTCATCGTGTCGAACAGGGCACCATAGGCCTTTGCGCTGATCGCGGAAGCCGCCATGGCATTCCAGATCCTGGCGCCATCGCAATGCAGAGGGAGCCCCAGATCCGAACACAAGGCACGCAGCTCTATCAGGTACTCGAAGTCCAGCACGGTCCCCCCATGCCGATTGTGAGTGTTCTCCACGGCCACCATCGACGTCGGCGGGTAGTAGTACGCTTTTGGGCGAACGGCGGCACGGATCTCGTCGATCGGCATCATCCCGGCTTCCGACGGAACAGCGTGGATCTGTCCACGGGCGATCACGCTGGTGGCAGCGTTCTCGTAGTGAAAGATGTGGGCATCCTTCTCGGCGATGACTTCACCGCCGGTGCCGGTATGAAGGGCGATGCAGATCTGATTGCCTTGCGTACCGCTGGGTACGAACAAGGCCGCTTCGAAGCCGAACAGCTCGGCTACGCGATCCTGCAGGGCGTTCGTGGTGGGGTCTTCGGCATAGACGTCGTCCCCCACCGGGGCCGCCGCCATGGCCGCCCGCATACCCTCGTCGGGCGTGGTCAGCGTATCACTTCGGAGGTCGAGCATGCGGCAAATCTACGGAGTCGGCCTCCCCTACTCTACCACCAGGATCGGGATCTGCTGGCGAGCCCCCTGCCGTTCCACGATCACCCCATACCAGCCGGGTGTGCGGAAGGTCGACGCGGGAACCTGCAGCGTGTCGGGTAGCGCCATTGCCGAGCGGTAGATCTCGCAACCGTTCACATCAACGATCCGAATGAGTTCGGCCATTTCCGGTAGGGTCAACTCCACCGCCGTATGCCCGGAGAGTGAGATCGGCTGCGGCGTGACCACGACGTCATGGCCGTTCGCCTCGGCGACACTGTTGGGACAATCGACGGTCGTCCCACTAAGGATCATGACACTATCGACGGAGCTGGCATTGCTATAGAACGGCACGGCACACTCGTGCGGTGAGTCTTCTACGCTTTGTGGCG
>JANJTN010000186.1 GCA_024711065.1 bacterium | reverse complement strand
TTTGTTTGGCCGGGTGATCCGTCTGGCCGTCGGGTTGGCGATCCTCTTTGTGGCGGCCACCGCACCATGGCCCCTCTATTAGAGCTTTTTGTGTGGGGCCCGGGCGGGGGTGGACGCCCACCCCGAGCCCGTAGGCGTGCTGATCGTTACCGGCCCCAAGGCCACCACAGCCCACACCCTGGAGCGCATCGGCGGGGCCTTGCGGGGTCTCCCCGTGATCGCCGTGCTGAACGGCATGGCCCGGTGGTCCACCTTTGTGGTGGTTGGCAGCGACCACGTGCTGGCAGCCCAGCGGGCACTGCACGGTCTGCTGCGGTAACAGGGCGACCGATTGGCAGTCTCTGTCGCGGAGAGTACATTTCCCGTATACAACATGTGGGAGGTATGCCATGTTCATCGTACGCGCCTCAGCCGTGATCTGCTGTCTGATCACATCGGTCGCGCTCCACGCGCAGGTCCTGACGGTAAACGTAATTGATCGGCACACCAAGGAGGCCATCACGGCCGACTCACTGCGCATCGAGATCCCGGCGCGCTCGATCGATACTGTGATCACGACCCACCGATTCGGAGGTTGGGATCCAACGGTCTCCGTTTCCGAGGAAGTGGCGAAGCCACTATCCTACACATGGGATGGCACCTCCATTCTCGGTGACGGACTCCGACCATTCAGTCACGTACAGCTAGTCCTCTGTGATGTCCTTGGACGCACGATAGAGGTGATGAGCAGCTCAGCGTCTTCTGAAGGTCGATTTCGGGTCACTCCGAGAGAACCGATGCCCGCTCTCGCATTCGTGCGGATCACCGATGGCACTCAAGTCGCTGCCGGTCGTCTCGTCAAGCAGACATTGACGGGCTCAAGAAGCTTAGCAAACGGAAGGACGGGCGAAATCACGGCACGTGAGATGATCTATGTTACAGCATTTCGACAAGGGTACTTCGCCGTTCCTGACTCAGTTGCCTATGATCCACGCTCTGAGATCGATCTCAC
This sequence comes from bacterium, assembly GCA_024711065.1. Taxonomy (GTDB): domain Bacteria; phylum Bacteroidota; class Ignavibacteria; order Kapaibacteriales; family Kapaibacteriaceae; genus OLB6. The sequence continues at coordinate 5,118 of JANJTN010000186.1, read as the reverse complement.
GATAGCGCTGCCAGACAGTCTGTTTGCCGACAATGTCAAAAAGTTCACATCAAGACTTTTGGCTCAAGGGCAATGTGGGTTCGACGGCCACCTCGCTCCATACTACCAAGATGAGTGGATTCTTCTCGACTTTGTTCTTGAGCGGGATGACACGTGTTCAGTAACAAGTCTTAGTCGAAGAATGGCTGATGACGACAACGCGGAGATTTGTCACCGCCCATCGGATCCCGACTGGCTCTCTTGCTGGGTTTACATATCAGAGCTATACCACATCGACGATGTCGATGTCGGCCGAACAACCACTAATCTGCGTGTCGTGGGATACCCTGAGATCACTTTCACGCCTCCAAACAATGTCACACTCAGTTTCCGAGCCTCCAACAGCACCGGTAGATATCACTACTTCCAGTCGGGCAAAGAACATGATGGGAGCGGATCTGACTTTGAATGCAGGGTAGATGCACTGACCGGTGACGACCGGGTTGAGATTCAAGTCGTCTTGTACTGACAGATTCATCTCATGAGCCGGGTCGGAATCACTCTTCCTCCACCTCTTCCGACATCTTCCGCACCACGTCTCGAATGGGGCCGATATGGCGAAGGAAGATCGGCACACAGAGCGCGACTGCGAAGAGCCGCACCTGCATGGGATCCTGCACCGGCATAAGGGTGAGATCGATCATCGCTCGGTCCGGTAGGCTGAACATCAGCACGGCACTGGCAATGGTGGCCGTCATCGAGCCTACGTGGACGTCGCGCCGGATCACGTAATAGCCGATCAGATACATCAGCCACCACGTAACATTGAACATGGGGTTGGCCGCAAAGCTCACACCCATGGCCGTGGCAAGCCCCCTGCCACCCTTGCCCTTGAGGAAGATGTTGAAGTTGTGACCTACGACCGACATCACGGCACACCAGGCCATGGTCATGAAGTCGTCAGCACCGATCCAGCGTCCCACGAAGACCGCCGCTACGCCTTTGAGCGTGTCGATCACCATCACCAGGACGCCGAGCCACTTCTTGCCCGTGACGTCGTAGGTATTGCGCGCACCGACGTTCCCCGACCCCACCTCACGGATATCGCCTCCAACCGCCAGGCGGTACAGGATCCACGCCGTGGGGATCGTACCGATCAGATAACCTATCGCGCCCGCTAACAGTTGGATCGGCATCAGGTTCTCACTCTCAGAATTCGCATTTGCAGTAGTGACAGACCGATCAGAATCAGGAATACCACATAGGCGAGCGCCGAGGCATATCCCATCCGGTCGCTTTGTTCAAACGCCTGATGGTAGACCTCGTACACCAGCGTAGACGTGGCACCCAGCGGACCGCCCTTGGTCATCACGTACACTTCCACGAAGATCTGGAAGCTCTTGATGGTGTTGATCACCACCACGAAGAGCATCGTTGGCTTGAGCATGGGGAGTGTGATCCGCCAGAACTGCTGCCACCGCGTAGCGCCGGCCAGTTCCGCCGATTCGTACAGATCCTTGCTGATGGCCTCCATCCCTGCCAGGAAGAGGATCATATAGTAGCCGGTGCTGATCCACACATCCATAGCCATGATCGCCGGCAAGGCCGTCCCCTCCGTTAGTAGCCAACCATTCTCGGGATACGGCAAGCCCATCATCGCCACGATCGCATTCACGTAGCCATCGCGGGCATACAGGTTGGTAAAGATCAAGGCGATCACCACCAGCGAGGTGACCGAGGGCAGGAAGTACGAGGCTCGCAGAATGGATCCGAGACGTTTACCGCGGCGCTGCAAGGCCGATGCCAACGCCAGGGCGAACGCCGTCGTCAGTGGAACCGTCCCGATGGTGAACACCAGCGTGTTGCCCAGCGCATTCCAGAAGGCATCGTCGGCAAAGACCTGCGCGTAGTTCTCCAGGCCAATGAAGCGGATCTCGTTGGTCAGTGTGCGATACTCCGAAAAGCTCAGCACCAACGCATAGATCAGCGGATACACCCAGAAGACCAGCAGTGTGATCAGCCAGGGGGCTAGCAGGGTGCCGGTAAAGACACCTCCGGAGTTGCGGCGCATGAACGTCACAGGTGCACGGCCAGAGACTTCGCAAACGAGCGAAGCGTGGTGGTCAAGAGCTCCAGCGGCAAGCCCACGATGGTGTAGTAACACCCTTCCACGTGCGATACGAACACGGCACCAAAGTCATCCTGAATGCCGTAGGCACCGGCCTTGTCCAGTGGCGAGCCCCCTTCCACATAGGCGTCGATCTCTCGGTCGTCCAGCTCGCGGAAGGTGACCAGTGTGCGACGCGAGGTCACCATCGGTGCCACAGCAGCAGTATCTGCCGCAACAACCGCCAGACCGGTGTACACGGCATGTGTGCGGCCGCTCAGCGCACGCAGCATCTCTCGGGCATGATCGGCGTCGTCGGGCTTGTTCAGGATCTGTCCGTCCAGCACCACGGTCGTATCACTGCCGATCACGATGCTGGGCTGTTCGACCAGATCCGCTGCACGCTCGGCTTTCATCAGTGCCAGACGCTCCACGTAGTCATCAGGTGGCAACTCCACGGGTACGGTGTCTTCGTCCACGTCCGGCACCAGCACCGAGAAGTGATATCCCACGTGGCGCATCAGGGCCTGACGTCGGGGAGACCTCGACGCCAGCACCAGAGGCAAAGGCAATTCCAGTAGCGCGTTCAGATCGATCATGCGGCAAAACTACTGCTGCAGGATCGTGAACTCGACGCGACGATTCTGCTGGCGTCCTTCCTCGGTATCGTTGCTGGCAAGGGGCTTGCTCTCGCCGTAGCCCTTGGCGGTAACGCGGCCGGCAGGGATGCTCTTGGCCACGAGATACGCCATCACACTATTCACGCGGTTCTGTGAGAGCGTGGCATTGTCCTTATCGGAGCCGACATTGTCCGTATGACCGCCGATCTCGATGGAAACCGAACCGTTCTTGCGCAGGAACTCCACCAACCGATCGAGTTCGGGGAACGACTCCGGACGCAGGTCGTACTTGCCGGAGTCGAAGAACACGTTGTTCAAGCGAATGGCCACGTTCTTCTTGATCGGCGACAGCAGCAGGTCTCTCACCTGTTCCGTGTATTCGCCCAGCTCACGGGCATCCATGGTCTCACTCAGCGGATAGTATCCCGAGGCCTCGGCACGCACTCCGTACTGCACACCACGTACAAGGCCTACGCGGTACTGACCGTCCGATGGAGCGGATCGGGCGGTACCGACGGTGGTGCCTTCCGGCAGGCGCTCGTACACGACGGTGGCCTCGACGGGTTTCCCGGTCTCGGCGTCGAGTACTCGACCGCGGATCATGATCAAGGCCTCCGGCCGCGCCGAACGTGGCAGTGCGATACTGAAGATATCGGCTTGCCCCATGGAGTTCTTGGTGGACGAGTAATAGCCGCTGTCGCCCTTTGCCGTGACCTGGAAGAAGGTGTCGTGTTCATCCGTGTTGATCGGCTTTCCGAGGTTCTTTGGGGCACTCCAGTTGGTCCAGGTGTCGTCTTGCCGTACGGTCACAAAGATGTCGCGTCCCTCATAGCCGCGGTGTCCGTTGCTGGAGAAGTACATCGTCTTGCCGTCGGCAGCAATGAACGGTCCCGACTCCTCGCCCTGGGTGTTCACGGTCGAACCGATGTTCTTCGGGGCCGACCAAGTATCGTTCGGCTGACGGAAGCAGACGTACAGATCGTTGCCACCGCGGGTATCGTTACGCCAAATGGACATCATCAGCACCTGGCCGTCCGGCGAGATATGCGAGTTCAGAAACGCTGAGTTGTTGTAATAGTCGTCGATCGACATCGACACAGGCTTGGACCATCCGGTTCGCGTACGGTGTGCGTACGACACGCCTCCGCCGGTACTCGTGGTGCCATCGTCGTAGTACACGCCCTGCATGAAGATCGTGTTCAGATCCTGCGTCATCGCTACGCCAAAGTTGTGCGTGGACGTGTTCAAGGGAGTGCCCGGGTTGGTGGCTTTGGCCCAGGATCCGTCCGGCTTCCGCTCGGCGAACCATACGTCGCGATAGTCGGCGCTACCCACATTCCGGCTGTCTCCCTGACGGCTGAACATCAGGATCGATCCATCCGGCGCAATGGCGTCCACCAGCTCGTCGGCCTCAGAGTTCACCGCCGCACCGAGGTTGACTGGCGTAGCGCCAGCATCAGCCCCTTGCACCACGTCGATCGGGTCCATGGGCCATTCTTCGAGTACCATCTCGTCGACCTCGATGGTCTGTGTCCACTGCACGTACGGACCGGCCTGCGGCCCGAACACCAGGAAGTAGGAGGCAGAGTATCCTGTAACATACACGCCGTTGACAAAGAAGGCTACGGCGTCGTTCACCTTGCGGATCTTGATCTCGTTCCAGTCGTCCTGGCCCTTGATGGCTTCTACGTCCGTCCACTCCATCAGGTCCTGTGCCTCCCCTTCCTTGAAGCGCCGAAGGCGCGCTTTCCCTTCGGAGGTGATCATGAACTGATAGGTATTGTCCGAGTCCACCGAGTTGTAGACCAGACCGTACGGATTGTCTTCGGCACCAGATACCTGCCGCAGACGCGCCGTCAGTGTCCAGTTCTTGGCATTATCCAACGGAAACACGTGGCTCAGAAACTGCCAGCCTTCGTCAGCGGTCATTTCCAGACGAAAGACCCCATCGGCCACTTCGGCCTGGAGATTCCCTACCTCGCCGGTGACCCAAGCGCGATCGTTATTCTCGAACGTTTCACGCTGGACCACCATGGTCTGTTGTGCCAAGACCGGCGCTCCCACCAGGAGTAGCACACACCATACTAGAACGAACATGCCCCCTCCAACATCGGTTGAAGGGGGCAAATTAGGATGTTCAGATGTGGTTTCGATCAGTGGCCCAGGAGCCGCTCCACTTCGGCGATCACGGCCGGATCGTTGGGTTCGGTTCGCGTGCCGTACCGCTTGACCATGTTCCCGTCCGCATCGATGAGGAACTTCTCGAAGTTCCACGCGACCTCGCCGGCCGGAACGTTCGGCTCTGACCCTGCGGTAAGCCACTGATACAAGGGATGTTTATCCTCGCCCTTCACCGTGATCTTGCTGAAGAGCGGGAAGGTAACCATGTACTTGCTGGAGCAGAATTCCTTG
>JANJTN010000164.1 GCA_024711065.1 bacterium | reverse complement strand
TTCTCGTAGGCTTTCATGGCCTTCTCCCAGTCGGCCATATCCTTGGCATAGGCTCGGGTCGAGTCGTTCAGCATTGCTGTCACAGCGTCCTCGTCCGGAAACAGGTCGATCTCGATCTGCAGCTGTTGGTTATCGGTCATTGCGGTCAGGATGGTCTCCATCCCATGCCGTCCTTCAGCACTGAGTTGGGCCGAGTTCTTCTCAAAGGCCACACCCTGATACAACACCGCGCCTTCTCGAAAGCTGCGCACCGTAAAATTCTGCTTCAGCTCCTGAAACTTGCTGCTCTTGGGGATGGTGACCTCGAATTCCTTGCGGTACACGTTGTGCCCGCCCATCACGAACTTGTGCGGGCCGGCATCGTTGAGCACCACCAGGTACGAACCGTCGTTATTGTTGGAACTCAGGCTCTGGACGCGCTTTCCGGCGGGATTGTAGACGTAGATCTTGCAGCCCACAGCCATACCGCTTTCTTCGTCCTGTACCAGGCCTTCAACGCGCGTTACCGCCTGCGGTTGAGCGTACAACGAAGTGGTCAGGATCAAGGCCATCAGGGCGAAGGGGGCTCGCCGGGAGATCAGGTTCAACAGGGTCATGCCATTCATGGAGATGGTGAAAGAAATCGGGCGATCCCCGCTTTACAGTCGTCGGTCTGCCGTGTAAAGGCGTTCATAGCGGCTGCGTATCGCAGCCCTGCTTGGAGCGACATCCCTTGGAGCGCCGTGAGCATTTCCTTGCTCAGTGCCATGGCCGATGCGCTGTTGCGGGCGATAAGACGGGCAAGCTCCATGGTTTCGTGCTCCAGCCGGTCGTCGTCCACCACCATCGTGGCCAATCCGATGGACGCGGCCTCGTCGGCCGACAGATTCTGGGCCGTCAGCACCAGGCGCCGTGCCTGTGTATCTCCAACCTTGCGAAGGAGATACACCATCACGATGGCCGGGATGAAGCCGATCTTGACCTCGGAGTAGCCGAACACGGCATTCGTGCGTCCGGCGATCACCAGATCACAGACCGTTGCCAGACCGCAGCCGCCGGCAATGGCCGGACCGTGCACCATGGCGATCACGGGCTTCGGACACTCCACGATGCCCTGCATCATCTGCATCAGGCGCGTGGAGTCGGCCAGATTCTCCTGAGCCGAATTCTGCGTTATCTGCTGCAGGTAGGCCAGGTCGGCACCGGCGCAAAACGCCGGACCGTAGCCTCTGAGTACGATCACGCGGACCGCGTTGTCGGCACCAAGTTCTTCGAATGCGCGCTTAAGGTCGCTAACCAACTCCGGATTCAACGCGTTACGCTTGTCCGGACGGTTCATGGCGATGGTGGCTACGCCCCCTTCGCGCTCAATGGTGATCATGGACATGATCGAAGATAGGGATTTGAGAAGCGGTTGCTGTTGCGGTTGGCTGTTGCCGCTAACAGCAACAGCCAACAGCAACAGCCAACAGCAACAGCCAACTGCAACAGCCAACAGCAACAGCTACCGCACCACCACGAGACCGGCCGTGTGAACTTCGCCCGTGTTGGTGACCAGACGGACCTGATAGATCCCGGGAGCATAGGCCGAGCAGTCCAGCGTGAGCGTGCCCACGGTTCCGGCGGCATCCTCGTTGCGATAGACCTCGCGACCCTGCAGGTCGTAGACCGAGATCACGTTACCCGATGCCGGGCGCACCGTCACACGGGCATAGGTGGCCGCCGGATTGGGATAGATCACGCCGAGTGCCTCTGTGGAGCCGGCGCGGAGATCTTGCTCCTGAGCAGCTACCAGCGCGTCGGCGCGAGCAAGGTCCGTATCGATCACGATCACATGACGGAATCGGCGCTCCTCGCCCGGAGCCAGATCACGAGTGAATCGCATACCGCTTACCACCGCTACGTCGTTTTGCTCGTCGTACTGGATCCTGGTGCCGCTGCCAAGGATCGCTTGCTTGGCCTGCATCGGAAAGCCGCCATAGGTGGTGGTGTTGTCCATCCCAGCCGATGTTGGTACAGCATCTCCTTCCAGACTCATGCTGGCAACGAGCACCACCGGCTCTCCGGCAATCGTGCTTTCAACTCGCTGCACGGCCGTGCCACTGTTCGACCGATGAAGCACCGTGTGGTTGGCCACCGGTTGGGTTCCCACGTCCCAATCGTAGAACCATCCCACAGCCAGCTCATACAACGTATGGTCGGTGATGTTGCGCACCGTGACGTCCACCACGAACACGCCGCTGTCGGCACTGGCAAGTCGTACTTGTTGCGTTACCGACACGCCGATGCGCAACGAGTCGGGTGCGTCCGCATCGGTCACGATCCCGGTAAGGGGCTCTGGCCTCGTGAAGCGTTTGGATGGACGAAAGTGATCGTTGATGCCGCGCTCGGCGCGGACGGCATCCACCAGACGCCAATTGCCCGCGACCATCAAGCCCCCTTCATAGAGCTGGCCACAGAATTCCTTGTAGGTGACCCCTGCGCCTTGAGCGCGCTGCAGGTCCGTGTTGCCGATACGGCCGCGGTCGCCAACGCTCAGGGTAAGCACCTCGTTGGACAGCGTTCGGAAGGCCGGTGCCGGCGTGATCGGGATGTTCACCGGGATGACATTGAGAAGACCGCTGCTTCGGCGGACCTGCAGTTGCGTGGCGAGGAATTCGGTGGTGTCCGAGTCGCGCAGCACCAACGCCTGCAAGGGCGGAAGGTCCAGCACAGCATTGCGATCTACCATGATGCCGGTATCGCCGATCGGGAATCGCTGAGGAATGTCAATGCCAAGTCCCTGATCCAGAACGGGAGTGATCAGATCCACAACATCAAGAGCCGTAGCAACAAAGGGATGCAGCACGTTGCGCGCCTGCACGCTCACGCGTACCGTGTCTCCGGCGGCCCAGCGGGTGTCATTGGCCGTAGACGTTGCGGTGATCTGGGTGACCTCGATCGAGACCTGATCGGCATCCGGTGTAAGTGCTCGCACTACATCCACCCGTCCGGTCGGCAGCAGCCGTGGGTCCACATTTCCCGGCACGAACGGCCAATCCACGCGGGCAGCGCGTTCCTTTACGATCGCGCAGGCCTCCAGTGCCGAGTAACGGGGAGAGCCGTCGGCGGCACGTTCGGAGAGCACCAGGCCAACGACACCGGCAACGATGGGAGACGAGCCGGAGGTGCAGCAGAATCCTCCATAGGTACCATCGTTGCTGGTGGTAGTGGTCCGTTGTCCCGGCGCCATGATGTCTACCGTGGGGCCATGCCCCGTCATGCCGATCACGTTGTCGTCCGGATCGGTCACACCCACACTCAATACATCCGTGTAACTCGCCGGATAGAAGGGGGCTGAGGTTCCGTGGTTCCCGGCCGCTGCCACGATGGCCACGTTGCGGGCCACGGCATAGGCCACCATGCTCTCGTTGATGCATGAGCGCGAACCGCTGCCCCAGGAGCAGTTCACTACCTGGATGCCATTCATGGCACAATAGACCAGAGATTCATAGCCATACACGATGCCGGGAATGTTGTCCGGCATGGTCTTGAGCGGGAACAGCCGGCATTGCCCGGCCACGCCGGCAATGCCTACCTGATTGTTCGCTGTTGCTCCACAGATGCCGGCTACACCGGTGCCATGACCTTCGGTCTTGTTGTACGTGTTGCCCGGTGGCGTTCCGTCATCGGCCGTGCAGAAATTGTAGCCCAGGTGATCGTCGATGTATCCGTTCCCGTCATCATCGATCCCATTGTCCGGGATCTCTCCCGAGCGCGCATGCAGCTGGTCCTTCAGGTCTTCGTGCTCCTGCAGCACACCACTGTCGCTGATGCCGATCACCACCTGCGACGATCCGGGCTGAAGGTCCCAGCCGTCGAAAGCGCGAATGGTGGAGAGCATGGCCTGCTCGGAGACCAGCGAGTCATTCGGTTCGGCCAGGATCCGATCCAGGTACACGGGTTCGCAGACTTCGATCTGTGAGCAACCGGTCCGCAGCAGCGACGCCATCTTCTCCGGAGGTACCGGCGCGTCGTACTCCACCACCCACGTTCGGAGAAGGGGCTCTTCGGCGCGCAGGATCGCCGGAAGGTCTCCCCGAACGGTCAGCAGCTGGTCAGCCCCCTTCCCCATGGATCGCGTGACGGATCGCTCCCAGGGGACGATCACATATCGTGGCTGCAGGCCAAGGGCTTTCAGGACCGACCGGTGCGTTTCACGGTCGATACCGGGCATCAGTCGCAGTTTCAGACGTCCACCTAGTGCCGGATCCGTTCGGATCCCCGGTTCCGCCGGCCAGATGGTTGGCGTGCCGGACCAGGCGTTCAGGCAACCCAGCAGCAGCAGGACGGCGATCGCAACGAGCCGCGTCCGGCGCATGGGCGCGATTGGCAGGATGGACATCAGTGCACCACCAGCAGCGGGTACGACGAGATGCCGGACGGCGTTTCCACCACCACACGATAGGTGCCACTGACGTACTTGCTCACATCGATCTGCCATGTATCGGTTCCGGCAATGTTGAACTGGTCGGCCACCACTCCCTGCAGATCGACCACCCGCAGCATGGTGGCCGAAGGTTGGTATCGGATAGAGACAACATCCGAGGCAGGATGCGGCGCCACGGCGATCGTGGATGCCGTTTCCTCACGAACACTGTTGGGGTTCTCGATGGTCTGGCGGACAACGGTGGCGGCCTCTTCGGCCGTGGCACCAACGCCGATCACGATCATCACGGCGCGTCGATCGCCAGGCTGCAGCGTGCCGGGGAACTTCATCCCGATCACACCGCAGGCATCACCAACGCGTGTGGTCTGGATCTGGGTTCCGCTGTTCAACAGGGTGAGTACGTCAGCATCCACCAAACCGTCGGCATCGTCCACGTAGTCGTTCAGCATCATGCCAGCCGACTGCGGTTGAATGGAGGCATCGTTCGATACAGCGGCACAGACCACGGCCACCGGGACGTCGGCCCGCTCGAACGCCTGCGCCACGCCGAACTCGCGAAACGTGGTGGGCAGGGCCTCCGGTGCCAGACGTGTGGTGTTATTCACGCCGGAGTTGCCGATGTCCCAGTCAAAGAAGTAACCTACAGAAGGGTCCACCAGCGGACCGGTTCGAGCCTCCACCGTCACACTGATCACGGCAGCCGTTGCCGTGCGGGATGGGAAGGTGACGTGCTGGGAGATGCGAACACCAACGTCTTTGCCGCCACCTTCGTCGGTCATCACCGATCGATCACGATCGGGATCGATGAAGGGCTTCTCGGCACGAAACTCGCTCACGTTATTCAGGTTGTCGTAGGCCTTCACAGCTACGTCGCCGGCGCTGAAGAGGAGTCCACTTGGCGAGATCAGTCCGTACCCGGTCTTCCAGTTGAATCCGATACCCTGCCGAGAAGCCACACTGGAAGAGTACCCGAACGTGCCGTTGTCTCCGATCGAAAAAATGAGCTGGTCGTTCTCGAAGGTCGACATGCCTGCCGAGCGATTCAGATTATCGAGCATCGTGGCGGAGTAGCCGTTGTTATCCTGAGCGAACAGGGACAGAACACAGGGACGGCTGTTGGCACCATTGATCACGATGCGAAAGGGGCCCACCACGAGCGAAGTGCCAGCGCTGATGGATCCGATCGTGGCATCAGACTTCAACAGAAGAACCGACCAATCATTGTCGGCAGCCACATCCAGCGTAAACGCCGTTTCTCCCGTCGCACCCAGGTCGTTCACCACGGTGTAGAGCAGGTCGAGCGTGTCGCCTTGATCGAACCGCTCGGCCGGACGCCCATCCGGGTACCGCCGGTCTACGGCTGCGATCCGCAAGCCAGGTGCGGAAAGCGGGTCCGCCGTCAGTGCCGTTGCCGCGTCCACCCGGCCCGGCAACACGCGAGCATATCCGGGATTCTTGTTGTCGATGTTCGCCGCTTCCCGTGCGATCAGCGCAGCGATCTGGCGTGGTTGAAGTGTAGGGCGATGAGCCTTGACCAGGGCTGCAACGCCAGCAGCCATTGGCGAAGCAAAGGAGGTGCCCTGTACACCGGAGGTGGTGTATCCCCCACCCGGCACGGTCGTCAGGGCACGGAAACCCGGGGCCATCACGCGGGCGTTCACGCCCAGACCACTCGTCTGCTGCACCACATCACCGGACGAGGTCTCGCCAACTCCCAGCACGCCGTCGTATCCCGACGGGAAGTTGACCAGACTCCAACCATCACCACTAAGTCCGCTGCCATGATTGCCGGCTGATGCCACCACCAGTGTGCCGAGAGCCGTGCAGTAGTCGATCACATCCTGATCGACCGGAGAGAAGGGTTTGACGAGCCCCCACGAGGCATTCACAACAGCAAAACCCATGCGTGCCGCATAGACCAACGACTGATAGCCATAGATGATCCCACCGCCATCTACGCGAGCGGTCTTCATGGGAAAGAGGCGGCAGTTCCATGCCACACCGGCCATGCCTTTGCCATTGTTGGTAGACGCACCGGCGATGCCGGCCACCTTGGTACCGTGGCCGTTGTTTCGGTTGTTCGTTGTGTTTCCCGGTGCACTACCATCTTCCTGCCAGGTGAAGTTGGCCCCCTGATAGTCGTCTACCACACCGTTACCATCATCATCCAATCCGTTGTTCGGTACTTCTCCGGTATTCGTCCACAGATTGTCCCGCAGATCTTCGTGGGTCTGATCCACGCCGTCGTCGCTGATGCCGATCACTACGCTGGCGTTGCCCTTGGTCACGTCCCACGCCGGACTCAGGCGCATGGTAGCGAGTGCGTCCTGTTGTCCCAGTTCGGGGTCGTTCGGAACGGCCTGCAGATCGGCCACATACCAGGGTTCGGCATGTGTCACCAGTGGATGCTTCATCAGGGCCGCCGCCGCCTGCACGGGATGGATCGGTCCGCCGTAGGTCACAAACACCGTATGGGCCAGGCGATCCTCGATCTGCTGGAGATGCCGCAGCGCCGCTGTCGATCGGGCGAGCGTCCGATCGCCATACAGCGATGTGTGTTGTGGCTGCAACAGACGGGAATGCAGCTGCACGCCCTCCGGCAAGGGGAGCTCCGACCGCCGTACATCAACCGATGGTGCCAGGCGTACCACCAGATAGCCGGTGCGCATGGCCGAGCCATGGGCATCGCGAATCACTCCCGAGCCCCCTGCCCACAACGATTGCAGGCCACCGGGGAAGACCGTGGCAAGCAGAATGAGGAAAACAATCCGGGTGTGTTGCTTGGTAAGGCTCATGGCATTTCGCAGTTTTCGCACTTCACATCTAGACTGATCATGTCGGAGCAACAAAGTTTCATCGTCACTGCCAGGAAATGGCGTCCACTCCGTTTTTCCGACGTTGTGGGCCAGGACCACGTGACCACCACGCTGAAGAACGCGATCGCCAGCGGACGGATCCATCACGCCTACCTCTTTACCGGGCCTCGCGGTGTGGGCAAGACCACGTGTGCACGGATCCTGGCTCGAGCGTTGAATTGTGAGAACCCGCAGGACAACGAACCGTGCAACACCTGCCAGACCTGTCGGGACGTGCTCGACGGACGCAGTGTTGATGTGATCGAGATCGACGGCGCTTCCAACAACAGTGTAGACGACGTTCGGAAACTACGGGACAATGCCAAATACGCGCCAATGCACGGCACCTACAAGATGTACATCATCGACGAGGTGCATATGCTGTCCACCGCGGCCTTCAACGCCCTCCTGAAAACGCTGGAAGAGCCCCCTGCCCATCTGGTCTTCGTGTTTGCCACCACGGAGATCCACAAGGTCCCGGCCACGATCCTGAGTCGGTGCCAGCGGTTCGATTTCCGCCGGATGGAAGTGTCCAGCATTGTGAACCACCTCGGCACCATCGCCGAGGCCGAAGGGGTCACCATCGATGAAGCCTCGCTGGTGGCCATTGCGCGCAAGGCCGACGGATCGATGCGCGACTCGCAATCGATCTTCGACCAGGTGGTGAGCTTCTGTGGCATGAACATCACGTCCGGCGCCGTTGCCGATGCCTTGCACCTGATCGACGCCGACTTCTTCTTCGAGCTGAGCGATGCGGCGGCCTCCCACAACGTGAGCCGCATGTTCGACCTCTCCCGCCAGGTGATCCAGCGCGGCTACGATCTGCAGGAATGTCTGGTAGGCCTACTCGAACACTACCGCAACATCCTCACCGTGATGAGCACTGGTAGTACGGAGCTGATCGATGGCGCGGCCTCTACCCTGGAGCGCTATGCTGCCGAGGCGCAACGGACGAACCAGGCCGACGTGATCCGACGAATGAACCTGATCTCGAACGGGGAGGCCGTGCTCCGGCAGAACCCACCACAACCACGAGTACGGTTCGAATTCACCCTCGTCCAATTGGCCTCGATGGATTCGGCGGTGGACCTGGGCGACCTCCTGGATCGTCTCAGCGCACCGGGAACCTCAGCACCCGTGGGCGGCGTATCCATGGCTATTCGCGTAGGCCCAAGAAGACGAGTAGCGAGTAGCGAGCAGCGAGTAGCGAGCAGCGAACAGCGAGTAGTGAGCAGCGAGCAGCCAACAGCAACAGCAACAGCAACCGCAACAGCAACAGCCAACAGCAACAGCCCGCTGAAAAAGGTCAGCAGTCTGTCGGCCAAGATCAGGTCCAAGGGGGCTCCCGTGAGCTCGCTTTCCAGCCGCAATCTTGCGGAGAAGTGGTCCGGCGTTCTGGAGGCCCTGCCGGAGCATCTGGCGTTCGTGCGCTCGTCGGTTCGGCAGGGACTGCTCGTGGTAGACCTTTCCGATGTGGGTCTGGTCCTGCGTCCATCGGCAGACGTGATCCACCACCGCTTGGCCGATCAGCTGAACGACCTGAAGGAGCACCTCGCTACCGTGTACGGAACAGCTGTGGGCGTTCACCTGATGCCAGCCAGATCGAGCAGCGAGCAGCAACGGCTCACAGCCAACAGCCAACAGCATCAGCTCACAGGCAACAGCCAACAGCTCACAGGCAACAGCCAACAGCTCACAGCGAGCGGCGAACAGGGCGCCGGAAGTGCAAGCCCCCTACCCATCGAGGAGACCTTGGTGCGGCTCTTCAATGCCAAGAAGGTAACCGTGTTCAATGGGAGTGGAGCCTAACGGGTTAGCGTGAGAGCCGTAGTTTTGAGGCTCAGCAACACGAAGGACCGCAATGGCTCTTACCGCAGGAACAACAGCACCGGCCATCAGTGCCCCCACGCAAGGCGATGGCACATGGAGGCTCAAGGACGCTAAAGGACAGTGGGTGGTCCTGTATTTCTATCCCAAGGACGATACCTCCGGCTGCACGGCCGAGGCTTGCGATTTTCGCGACTCCATGAAGCGTCTCAAGAAGCTGCAGGTGCAGGTGGTGGGCGTAAGTCCGGACAGCACAAAGAGTCACGACAAGTTCGCCTCCAAGTACGACCTTACGTTTCCCTTGCTGTCCGACGAAGACAAGACCATTTGCCAGGCCTACGACGTCTGGAAACAGAAGTCGATGTATGGCCGCACCTACATGGGTGTGGAGCGTACCACCTATCTGATCAACCCCAAGGGTAAGATCGCCCATGTCTGGGAGAAGGTCAAGGTCAAGGGGCATGTGGACGAGGTCCTTGCCACACTCGCCGACCTGGGTGCGTGATCCATGATCGATTCGCATGCCCACATCGACACCAAGGCGTTCAACGATGATCGCAACGCCATGCTGCAGCGTGCCTGGGACGCCGGCGTGGAAGCCATCGTGGTGCCCGACATCGAACCGTCGCGCCGTGAGCACCTCAAGCAGGTGGTCGATGCCGACCCGCGGCTGTTTCGCGGCGTAGGCGTCCACCCCCATCATGTGGGCGAGATCACCGCATCCGATCTTCAGGATGTGGAGGCGCAATCCTCCGAACCCAAGGTGGTGGCCATCGGAGAGATCGGCCTGGACTATTACTACGACTTTTGCCCACCGGATGTTCAGCAGTGGGCGTTCCGCGAGCAATTACGCATTGCCAAGCGGCGGGGTCTGCCGGTGATCATCCACAATCGAGAGTCGGATGCCGACCTGCTGTCCATCCTGGACAGCGAACAAGATGGGTCCCTTCGCGGGGTCCTGCATTGTTTCTCCAGCGGAACACCCGAACTTCGCCGTGCGCTGGAGTTGGGCATGCACGTGTCGTTCACCGGCAATATCACGTTCAAGAATTCGACATTGGAAGCGGTCGTGAGCGAGGTCCCCCTGGATCGCTTCATGATCGAGACCGATTCACCCTACATCACACCCGTCCCTCACCGGGGCAAACGCAACGAGCCGTCCTACGTTGGACTCGTAGCGCACAAGATCGCGGAGATCAAACACATGAGCGTCGAAGAGATCATCACCCTGTCTACCACCACGGCCCGCAGGCTGTTCGCGCTGGGCATGGCCCTTCTGGCCATCACTACGGCAGCCATTGCCCAACCAACGCCGCCGCGAGACGAGGACTATCCCAATGACTACGACTGGGAGATCGCTCTGGAGAGCTACTACGCCGACAGTGTGGCGTACGAGCGATGGATCAAGCCGCGTTCACTCGGTGTAGGCTTCAGCGTTGGATCCAACACCCAGGTGGAGTCGCAGACCTTTCGCCAGCAATACGAGTCGGCCTACGAGCACAACGGCAGCATCCTGCGTTCCGAACCCACGCGGTGGACGTTTTTCGACAAGGACCAGGGACCCAATCGCAGTTTCTCGTTCGAAGGCCTGATCGCCTACGGCGCTACGCTTACCTACGGCTTGTCCACCAGGTTCGTGGTCGAGGGCACCTACCTCTACTCCCAGAACACCGGTCCGGCCGAGGACTTTGGCCTGGACCCCATCACGACCAACATCGTGGAGCTGGCCGTTCTC
>JANJTN010000070.1 GCA_024711065.1 bacterium | reverse complement strand
TACCGTCGCAGACCTACCGTCGCAGACCTACAGTCGCAGACCTACAGCCTCAGAGCTGCTCGAGAGCCGACAGGAGAGCGTCGTAGTTCGGCTCGACACCAGGGTTGGCTGTGACTTCGACGTAGCGGATCACGCCGCTGCCGTCCACGATGAACACGGCGCGTTCGGAGCGGACCAGTCCCTCGATGCCGGCGAAGCCGGTGAATGGGATATCGTAAGCGTGGATCGTTTCCAGCTTCCAGTCCGACAACAGAGGGAAGGTGAAGCCGTTCGCCTTGGCAAACCCACCGTTGGCGAAGGGCAGGTCGGCAGAAATGGCCAGCACCTGAGCATTGGCCGCATTCAGACGCGTCATGCTATCACGAAAGGCGCACAATTCGGCTTCGCAGACACCCGTGAAGGCGGCCGGGAAGAAGACCAGGACAACGGGTTGTCCGGCGTAGGTCGAAAGCGACACGGGTTGTTTGTTGGTGTCGAGCAGGGTGAAATCAGGGGCGGTGGTGCCAACGGAAAGGGCCACGGGACAACTCCTTGAGTTACGATGAAAATGGTTGGACAGTGTTCGGTGAACAGGGCCACAAAGATACTGGAGGATATGGCACTGACCTGTTGACGATTCGCGTAACATCGTTGGATGCGGTTTGGTTCGCGCGACTATCTTTGCCCGAACGCGGAACCGTCATCAACACAAGGAGAAGGGATGCTCTTTACCAAGAAGAGTATTGAAGGCCTGCAGGCCGAGGCGGCTGGTGAATCGTCGGGACTACGACGAACGCTGGGTGCCTTGAACCTGACCTCCCTCGGCGTGGGAGCCATCATTGGAGCAGGCATCTTTTCGATCACCGGTGTTGCCGCCGCCCAGTACGCAGGTCCGGCACTGGTGGTCTCATTCATCATCTCGGCCATTGCCTGCGGGTTTGCCGGACTCTGCTATGCCGAGTTCGCCTCGATGCTACCCATTGCCGGCAGCGCCTATACGTACTCGTACGCCACCATCGGCGAGTTCTTTGCCTGGATCATCGGATGGGACCTGATCATCGAGTATCTCTTCGCCTCGTCTACAGTAGCGGTGGCCTGGAGCGGATACGTGGTCAGCTTCTTTGAAAAGAATCTCGGGATCCATATTCCCGCGGCGCTCAGTGGAGCCCCTTACAGTTTTGATCCGGCCACAGGCTTTGCGGCAACGGATGCCGTGATCAACCTGCCGGCCATTCTGATCATCGGCATCATCACCTTCATGCTGGTGCGTGGGATCAAGGAGTCGGCCACGTTCAACAACGTGATCGTGTTGGTCAAGGTGGTGGTGATCCTGCTGTTCATCGTCTTCGGCTTTATGTATGTGAACCCGGAGAACTGGGTTCCCTTCATCCCGGAGAATACCGGTGAGTTCGGTTCGTACGGCTGGAGCGGCATCTTCCGCGCCGCCGGTGTGATCTTCTTTGCCTACATCGGATTCGATGCCGTGTCCACGGCGGCGCAGGAATCCAAGAATCCACAGCGCGACATGCCGATCGGCATCCTGGCGTCGCTGGCGATCTGTACGGTGCTGTATATCGCTGTATCGCTCGTCCTCACCGGGATCGTACCGTACTCGATGCTGAACGTGCCGGATCCGATCGCCGTTGCCGTGGATGCGGCCAAACTGCCGGATGGTTCGCTGGCTCTGGCCTGGCTGAGCCCACTGGTGAAGATCGGTGCCATTGCCGGACTCTCTTCGGTGATCCTGGTGATGCTGATGGGGCAACCGCGGATCTTCTTCACGATGTCGCGCGATGGACTGTTGCCGTCCATCTTCAGCAAGGTGCACACCACCTATCGCACGCCGATCGTGTCCACGATCATCACCGGCGCAACGGCCATGGTGATCGCCGGATTCTTCCCGATCAATGTGCTCAGCGAGCTGGTGTCCATTGGCACGCTGTTGGCCTTCGTACTCGTGTGTACGGCCGTGCTCATTCTCCGACGCACCCATCCACATATCGAACGTCCGTTCAAAACACCGCTGGTGCCCTTCGTGCCCATCGGTGGGATCGTGGTCTGCCTGTCGCAAATGATCCCACTGCCGCTGGCCACGTGGGAACGACTGATCGCCTGGCTGGCTGTGGGCATGCTGATCTACTTCTTCTACGGAGTGAAGCACTCGAAGGTGAACGAAGGCCGCACCTGGGCTCCGCTCGGTACGGTACGTATCATGGTTGGCGTTCTCTCGGTCGTGTTTCTGTCCTACGTGATGTGGGCCCACTTCCTCAAGTGATCTATGAGCTTCAACCGTTCGCTCGGACTCTATGACGCCACAATGATCGTTGCCGGATCCATGATCGGATCCGGCATTTTTATTGTGAGTGCCGATATCGCCCGCACCGTGGGTTCACCCGCGTTGCTCTTGCTGGTGTGGGCCATCACGGGTGTGCTGACGCTGATCGCTGCCCTGTCCTATGGTGAGTTGGCCGGGATGATGCCCCAGGCGGGTGGACAATACGTCTACCTCCGTGAAGCCTTTGGTCCGATGTCGGGCTTTCTCTACGGGTGGACGTTGTTCACGGTGATCCAGACCGGGACGATCGCGGCCGTGGCCATGGCTTTTGCCAAGTTCACCTCTGTGCTGATCCCCGCCGTAGGGGAGTCGAATGAACTTCTTTCGGTAGGGGGCTTGTCGGTGAATGCTGCGCAGCTCCTGGCCATAGCGAGTATCCTGGCGCTAACGGCACTCAATGCCGGTGGTGTGCGGATGGGATCGTTGATCCAGAACCTGTTCACGTCCACCAAGGTACTCGCCGTCGTTGGCCTGGCCCTGGTGGGTCTGATCCTGGGCGTTGGTAGCAACGCGTTCACGGCGAACATGGCAGCCTTCTGGAGCACGAGTATCTCATTGCCAGACACCGACACGGTACTTCCCACCCTGCTGTCGCAGCCCATCCTGATCCTGCTGCCCGCCCTGGCCGCGGCCATGGTGGGGTCCATCTTCTCCAGTGATGCATGGAACAACATCACCTTCATCGCCGGCGAG
>JANJTN010000054.1 GCA_024711065.1 bacterium | reverse complement strand
ATCGACATGTGTGTTGGCCTGATCGTCCGCCACGCCGCAACGAACGGCTCCAACGAGCCCCTTACTTCGAAAGGGGCTGAGCCAGAAGAACCTCGATCTTATTCGTCGCCTCTTCCATGAACTGTTCTTCGGGCAGGTAGCCAACCTCTTTGAACTGTACGCGGCCGTCCTTACCCAGGTAGAACTTCGTGGGGATCCCGGTCACACCGTACTTGGCCACCGTCACGTCGTTCTTGTCGAAGAAGATCGGGAACGTGAGCTCCTTGTTCGTTGAGAGGAACTCGGTGACCTTGGCCTTGGGATCTTCGGTGCGCTCCCACACGTTCACGATGGCGAACTGTACGTTGGGGTGATCCTTGTACTTCTCGTATAGCTTCTGCATCGCCGGAAAGCTCTTGCGGCATGGACCGCACCAGGTGGCCCAGAAATCCAGGATCACCACCTTGCCTTTCCAGTCGGAAATGGTCGTCGGCTGGCCGTCCATAGTGAGGAACGTACCATCGATCAGCGGCTGGTTCAGCATGTCCTGAGAAAGCTTCTCTACCATCTTTGATCGACCGTCCTGCTGCATGGCCGTGAGGGCTGCGGCCACATCGCTCTCGCTGGCGCCACCGGCCGTAGCGATCCGGCGGTAGGTATCCATGATGCCTTGCGTTGCGAATCCTCCGCGGATGGCTCGCTCAGCAGCGGCCTTGGCCTCACGATCGTTGCCTTGCTGCGCCAGGAGCTGCACATACATTTCGTGCGGTGCCTTGTCGGCCTCGGCTCCGCCCATCTCGATAGCCGTACGCAGCTCGGCCAGTGCCTGATCGGGTTGTGTACTGCGCAGAATGGCCCCCTTCACAAAGTGCAGCAGACTGGCTGCCACACGTTGTTGCTCATTCCACTGGTTGGCACCCACATACGAAGGCTTCAGAGCATCGTCTGTGGTAGCGGCAAGCCCCTTGTCGATATACGTCATCGTGACCGCGCGAAGGGAGTCCACCGTGCCGAGATAATTCACGGCATTGTAGTAGCTGATCGCCGGGATCAGCTTTGTGCGCTGCAGGACGTCGTTCAACAGATCCATGCGGCCGTTCTGAGCCGTGGCATTGATCACCGCAGCCAGGAGTTCGGTACGGACCGCACTGTTGGGATACTTCTGCAGGTGGTTGATGCTGCGGCGAACGAAGTCGTCCGTACTCGTGGCCTGCTGCAAATCGTCCAGATCCAGCTGCTCCGGCAGACGACTATTGGGAAACCGCTCGGCCGCGTTCTTCAGGACCACGGCGGCTTCGTCCGTACGCCCTATCTGCCGAAGGGCATTGGCCATGGCCAGCGCTTCGCTGGGGTTGGCGGCCTGACGCGTTGGGCCAATCGTCTCCCGCAACCGAGCCTGCGCCTCTTCGGGCGTGATCTGTTTTTGATTAGCCAACAGAAACGTGGTGTTGATCTGTGCCTGCAGATTGCCCGGATACAGCATGGTCTCCTTGGTCAGATGATCCAGAGCGGCATCCTGATCCAGCTTCTTCTGGTAGTCTCCCGGCAGCGTGCCCAGGTTGGCCATGGCCGCGCGGAAATGGGCGTTCTCTACCGGTTTGCCATTAGCGCCGTGCACGACGACCTCCCAGAACGCATCGTTGTCCGTGTCGTACCGCACACCATCGCCCACCTGGACGAGGGCAAACACCGCATTCTTGGGTAAACGTACTGTACCGTGGAACCGCTCATCGGAACGTTGCAGGGGCACATCCATGGCCACCGGTGGCTCGTCCGTCTGTTCCACCACCAACACCACAGCGTGGAGACCGCTCACGCGCTGGATCCACGGGAGATCGCCACTGCTCGGACGATACTCGATGGTCAGCTCCTGGCCCGCTGCCGGACTCATGGGAAGGAAGGTGACCGTGCCCGCCAGTGCAGGGGCGGCGAAAGCAAGAAGGACGGCAAGGACGATCGACCAGCGATGGACGTTGAGCATGGGAACAAGGCTTAGTGGTGAGAGGAATGCGGTCCAAGGTCACGAAGGGCGGCATGCAGGGTCTGGGCTTCCCACACATCGCCATGACGTTCATGGGCCAGTGCGAGATTACGGATCATCCGGATCAGGATGTCCACGTTTCGCACCGGGTCCAGCATGCGTTGGTCAAAGGACAGTCCGGACCGACGTACGAACGACACGCAGTCGTCGCGACTGATGAACGTGCCATACTGAAACGGGTCCAGATACAGATCCAGGTTGGGAACGAACAGTAAAAAGTGAAACGGCATGGCCACACCCTGCAGGTCGAGGCCGATGCGATCGGCCACCAGCAGTTCGATCACGGCCAGCGACACGGGGATGCCTTCCTTGCGCTCGATCATCGACGAGAGGTAGGAGTTCGACGGCGCATAGTAGTCTTCGCTGGCACCATGGAATCCCTCCTCTTCAAAGAGCACGTTCTGCAGCGTCATCACATGCGTCAGATCGTTGGCGATCTCCTTCTGGATGAACTGCTCATGCACCCGCAATGCCAGGTGATCCAGATACCGTTTCAGGTCCTGGTGCTCGGCGGCCGGATGGGCGAAGGTATCAAGCAGGAGTACGGCTTCTTCGAGATCGACATCCGTAGAGGCATGGAGATGCAGCTTCAATAGCTGAACCAGCGTGTCGAGCTTTCGCTGCTGATAGTCGTGGATCAGCTCCAGCACCAGGCTGCGGGTGCGTCCGGAGATCACGCGGTCCAGCTGCTCCCTGAGCGTGGGGATCACGTGTGGACACAACGTCTTGAGCCGCGCCATCACCGCGGTGTGGACGGTTTCGTCCGGATCGTCGATCAGACTGATCAGGCTGAGGACTTCGGTATCGTGCGTCTGGGACATGCGGCTTACGTGGTCAGGCTGACTCCCCCATCCACCACGATGGTCTGTCCGGTGATATACGTAGTGCCGTTGGCCAGGAACCAGACGGCATCAAAGATGTCGTCCGGCGTGCCATACCGCGCCATGGGGATCCGCTGCAACGGTGCTGCTGTTGCATCGGATTCGGTAGACTCCATGCCGGCGGTGATCGCTCCAGGGGCAACACTGTTCACGGTGATGAAAGGGGCTAGC
>JANJTN010000027.1 GCA_024711065.1 bacterium | reverse complement strand
GGCGCTTTTCTGATCCTGGGTGTGATCGGTGTAACGCTATCGCTGCTGTTCCGCACGTACTCGGAGAACAACGATCCATCCGTCCGCGAGCGTAAGAAGAATGCCCGCACCGTGGTGTACTCCATTGTGTTCGATAACGTGCAGGGGGCTCTCCAGCAGCAGATCATCAGCGGGATCGTAGCCGATATCGGAGCCGACTCCAATACCACCGACCTGGTGATCGGTTCGTCCGTGACGGATCCGTGGAGTCGATCCATGGCCGATTACCGCACTGCCCTTCACCGGGCAATGACCGAAGCCAAGGACCTTCCGGCCGGTAAGCAGACATTGGTAACCTCCATGGTCACAGGGTTGCTGGTGAAGTCCGATATGCCCGCCACCGTGTACCTGATCGGCTCGCTGCATGGAGAGATGACGCCGGCGATCCGCAAACGCACGCAGGAATCGGTCGACGCCATGACCGTCCGCCGCTCCACGCGCGGGCCCCTTTCCATCGTCTCGTACATGGACACCACCAACACGGCGAACGCCGAGTACGTGCGGTTCTTCAAGGAGAGTCGACTGCCCTTCGAGCAGCGGTAGCGACCCCTCGCCCCTCGCCCCTCGCCCCTCGCCCCTCGCCCTTCGCCCTTCGCCCCTACTTGGCCGTGATCACGATCTCCGTGCGACGGTTCAGCCGACGACCGAACTCGTTGGAGTTGGAGGCGATCGGCTTGCTTGGGCCATAGCCGATCACATCAATGCGCCGTGGATCCACGCCATGCTGTGCCAGGTAAGCCTTCACGCTTTCGGCACGCTTCTCGGAAAGGGCGTTGTTGAGCTTCACGGAGCCGGTATTGTCGGTGTGGCCTTCCACCCGTATCCGCACGGCCGGACGGCTCTTCATGAAGGTGATCAACACATCCAGCTCTTCGACGTGATCCGGCAACTCGGCACTATTGGTCTTGAAGAGCAGGTTCTCGATGATGAACTTCCGTCCGATCTCCACGATCGGGATCAACTGTTGGACCAGCTCTCGCTTCTCTTCATCCAGGATACTTACGTTGATCGAATCCGACACCACCTTGGAGTCACTCCGGTAGCTGATCGCATACAGGTTAGTAAGCTGGGTAGAGTACTGGTCCAGAATGCGTGAGAACGGCTGTCGGATATCGAACAGCGAGCCACGAGTGCTCTCCGCCAGTTGCTGATAGTTGACCAGGTCCGGAGAGGCGATGCAGAACAACCGGATCTTCTGCTCCTTCAACAGTTCGATGGTACTCTCGGTGGTCAGGTACGTCCGCCCGTTCCCCTTCTCTCCGAACTGGTGATAGGGCGCGTCGGTGATCATCACGATCACACGATTGGCCGCAGGGTTCCACTTCAGTTTAGCCCCTTCCCGAATGGCTTCGAGGGCGTTCTCCTTCTCATCGAACCCGCCGGTGGCGAACACCTTGTTCAACCACTCGAGAAACTCCTTCACGTCGGTGGTCGGCTCGTAGACCTGCTCGATGATGTCGGAGAACAGGATCAGGCCGAGCCGGTATTCAATGCCACGAGTGCGCAGCGTGTCTACGAACTTCTCGATGTTGTTCTTCACGCCGTTCACGTAGGCCTGCATGGTGCCGGTTACGTCGATCGCGAACACGAAGTCCACCGGGATCCGCTCCGTGATGTCGATCTTCTCGATACCCATCACGGGTTTCTCAACGCCATTCTCGAGCACCGTGAGCGATGCAGGGTCGATCCGTTCCATCACCCGGTTGCTGTCGTCGTACACCTCCACGATCAGCTTGACCAAGGGAAACTTGGTGATGTCCACATTGTTGATGGTCATCGACAGGCCTTTGAGCGACGTCTTCAGCCGCGCATCCTCGGCGGCTTTCTTGGCCTTATCCAGAGAGTCGGCAAGGGGCTTGCCGGTAGCGACTCCGGCTGTGCACAGCAGAAGCAGGGCAACAACGAGAGCAGGGGTGGACACTGCTGGCAGGCGTTGCGCCATGCCATGTGTCCACCCCTGCCAAAAGCTTCGCTCCATTCGCTGTTGTCCCGTTCTGCGAACGGGCCTCCCTACGCTCCGTGAGCGATCAGAAATTCAGTCTCAGTACAGGAGAGACCATGAAGAAATTCTCAACTTCGAACGGACGGGCATCGCGCAGCGGTGTGGAGTAACGTCCCTCCACATACAGCCAGTCTCCCAGCACCGGCAGATAGGCACGGCAGAGCAGGATCTGGTTGGAATACTGGGCGCTGATACCGAACGGGAACGCACCCTGATTGCGATACTCGAGTTTGGCATATAGCCAGTCCAGTGCTTCATTCGGCTTCCACGTGGTCAGGCCGCGAACACCGTCCTCGGCCAGGTACTCCCGGCCGGTCTCGGCTTCACGGAACACACCCACTTCGCGCACTTCAGCGTAGTTGATACCAACATCGGCACGGAAGAAGTTCTCCGGTCCCTGGGAGCCAAGCCACCAGTTATAGAACAACGTCGCCTGGCCGGTACCGCGCAGCAGAGCAGCGGTAGCATACGGATCTTCCGGATAGTCCGGAGCGAAGATCGGCCGGTTGCCGATCTCGGTGATGTAATACGTGGTTGCGTCGATGTCGTCCGTCGCGTTCACGCCTTTCAGCGGAAGCTCCATGTTCAGGCTGATACCGGCCTGCGGGTGCATCGGAAGGTGGAAGTCCAGTCCACCCACGATCTTGCCACCGGCACCGGCATTCAGCTTACGGCCGGGAACAAAGTCCAGCAGACGGTCTTGTCCGTCCATGCTGCCGGTAAGGCGATAGCCAAAGCCCAGACGACCATTGATCAGGTACGGGATCGCACGGCGCGTTTCCATGTCTTCGTTCACATACAGCGGACGCTGCAGCACAACGCGAGACTCACCGGAGGACCAGTACGTATAGCCCACCTGGTCCGTACCAATGCTGCTCTTCAGCCAGAAGCCGCTGTTGCCGATCTTGAGCACTTGGTCGAAGGCCGACAACGTGAACGCATGCGTTACGTTGGTGGGCTCCATGTAATTGATGATCTCGGCGGCTTGCGGAGCAGACGGCGGTTCGGTCGGCGGGATGTCGTTATAGCAGTAAGGCCGCTTCGGATCCGAGATGCGGTTGCTGAGCTTGCGCATAAAGGAAGCGATCTCGGCAGCTACCATGCGCTCTTCGCCGCACTCGATCAGGATCAGATCGTAGAAGGGCTCGGCGTCGGTCTCACGCAGGGGTGCGGATGTGATCACGATGTTCTGCTGATTCAAACGGCTCTTGTCGAAGCCCATCAGCGCGAATGTCTGATAGACCTGGATCTGAAGGTCGGGTTCGCAGATCCGCCAGCGCGGGAAGTACTGTAGGATCTCCGGATCGATGGTCTTCAGCGCCGTGACCACAGCGTCCTGGGTCCCCTGCGCCGATGCTGGCGTGTGGCCAACA
>JANJTN010000003.1 GCA_024711065.1 bacterium | reverse complement strand
TGGTTTTGTTTTTTGCCATAACCAATGTTACTCACGGTGGGGCGATGGGCGTGGGTGTTGGGGTGCGGGGTTCGGGGCGAGAAACAGCGTTCCGAATCCTTCGCCCCTCGCCCCTAACCCCTAACCCTTCGCCCCTAGCCCTTAAAAGTGGACGTTCACACCGATCGAATACGTCATGATGTTCATTGGAGCTGCAGACGAGATCGGCCAGTTCATCTGATCCTGCCGAAGG
Source organism: bacterium (assembly GCA_024711065.1). GTDB lineage: Bacteria > Bacteroidota > Ignavibacteria > Kapaibacteriales > Kapaibacteriaceae > OLB6. The sequence continues at coordinate 16,402 of JANJTN010000003.1, read as the reverse complement.
GCCTTGAAACCCATGGCGACGCCGTTCCGCAGGATAAAGTGCATGATGGGCAGAGCCACCGGGCTGTTCTTACCGACTTCGCGTACGAACCAGTTGGCCAGTCCGTCGGCTACACCCTCGATCAACGCGCTTCCAGCCCAGTACCAGAAGATGTGGCGCTCATAGACCTGCGCCCATTCAAAGCCGGCGTTGATCGTGATCGGGTCGGACACGCGTACACCGATCCCCGCCGTGGCGGACTCGCCAAATCGTAGCGAGCCGGGGAATCGTTCAATGCCAGCCGCGCCGGCCAGAGCGGCGGTGTTCTCGTCCTTAACGTTCACCGAGTACCACGATAGTGGGGCCTTGGCAGCGGAAAGGTAGAAGCCCTCATTGCCGGTGTCCTGAAATCCGTATCCATAGGACTCTTCGCTGGTAAAGCCAAACCGAAAACTGGAGACCGAAAAGGTCTCCGGCTTGTCTTCGCCTTCCATCATGTAGTACAGATACAAGCCATTGCTTTGATGCCGCAGGATGTCTCCGCCAGCCACGCGCCGCGTACCCTCGAATCCCAGGATCGCACCGAACGTCAGTCCGTTCTCGATATCAGCAGCGTTCTCCAGCGAGATCATGGACTGCCCGAACACCGGCTGGAAGTATGGGGTGTTGGTACTCTCGAACATCTCCATCATGCCATCGTCGTCCGCCGCCCAGGACATGGCCGATGGGGCAAGGGTGAACAGTCCGATCAACATCAGGTGGATCACTCGCATCTCAGGACTCCGTTGGTGGTTCGTCAGAAGGCTTGTTTCTACGACTGCGAAGCTTGCGTTCTACGGGTTTGTCGGGTACCAGGTTCTCTTTGTAGATGAACATGTCGGACGTGTACACCTTGCTACGTCCAGGAGCTCCATTCTGGCCCTTCTTGGCCAGTCCAAGACCCTTGCCCCGCCGACCCTTTCCGCGTTGCTGCTGCCCCTTGCCGCCTCCTTTTCTGCCGGGGCGCTGCCGCGTACGACCGTCGCCGTTCCAGGTTTCATCTCCGGGGTGTCCGGGTGAAAGGGGCTGGCCATGTGGACGCGGTCCGCGCGCACGCTCGCCATGTGGGCGTTGACCCTGACGTTGGTCGCCATGCGCACGCTGTCCGTGCGAACGCTCGCCGTGAGGTCTCTGCTGGCCCCCTTGTCGGCGCTCACCGTGTGGGCGACGTCCCCGACGACGTTCCTCTTGCGGACGATCGCCAGGTTGCCGCTCTCCTTGTGGTGTTCCGCCCTGCCCCGGCTGGCCTTGGTGGCGCTCGCCGTGTGCACGCTGCCCGTGCTGTCTGCGGCCATGCGGACGGCGTCCTCTCGGACGATCGCCCCTCCCATCCTGTTCGGGCGACTGCCGCCCCTCGGCCCCTCCGGAGGGGCTGCCTCCATGTCTGCCGTGGGGCTTCGGTCGACGCTTCCGGCCGCGTTGCTCGTGGTGGCGTCCACGGCCCTCCGTAGTGACCTGGGCGCCGTGCGAATGCTGAGGCTGACGCTCATCGAGCTCCGTTACGTCCGGTTGTACGGGCTGACTCCCTGCGTCGTCCGCATCAAGATCCTCGTACTGAGGGTTCTTTCCGGGTACGTAGTTGGGATCGATCGCCGACGGCGGTAGGGAAAAATGGGACTTCTTCGATCGCTTGCGCGATTGAAGTCCGATGGCACTTTCGTTGGTTAGCGGCTGCTGTTCACCACCGCCTTCGCGCCGACGCTTATGGCGTCCGCCGCGGTTCTTACCGGGTTGCTGCATAGAGATGCTGGTTGGTACGGTCGGTGCGCGGCCTCAGGGCTCGCGCTGCGCAGGGTGTCTGCGTGTAGATCGTCTTGGAACGTGATCGCCTCGGCCGCTGCTGGCCGTCTTGGCGTGTGGCGTGGGCTACGCGATGCGCGTGCTCAGGATCACGAATGGCAAGATAACAGAAAAACTCACTCTTCACGCCACTTGATGGTGCAACCGATCGCCTTGGTAAAGGCGGGCTCCACCGGGCTCCCGGCTCGGATGGCTTCGATCGCATTGGCCGTGTACCTGGTGCTCACAGCCTTGGCATCGCGGGCATTGTCGTCGATCGCCCCGATGTAGGCCACGCGAAAGCCGGCCTTCTCCTTCTTGAGGAGGAAAACGTGCGGGGTCCGCCGAGCACCGTAGGCTTTGGCTACGACCTGTGTTTCATCCATCGCATACGGGAACGGAAACTCCTTCTCTTTCGCCCGCTTCTGCATGTTCTCGAACGAGTCTTCGGGCTCTACGGCGGGGTCATTGGGATTGACCGCCAGAACCGGCCAGCCCTTCGAGGCAAACTCCTTGTGCAGTGCGATGATCCGGTCTTCGTACAGCTTCGAGTACGGGCAGTGGTTGCACGTAAAGATCAGGATCACGCCTTCCACGTCCTGGAAGGACGACAGACCCACATTCCGGCCGTCGATGTTCTTTACAACAAAGTTGGGTGCCGCATCCCCTACGGCCACGCCTTCGGGCAATTCCCCTGCCATCGACTGGCGACCGGCCAGCAGCAGGATCAGGATCGGGATCAGCAATACGCGCGCAAGGAGGATCATCGTGCTACCCTCATGAATGCTTCAACAGCCTTGGTGAGTTCGGCATACGTAAAATCGGTCTCATGAAACTGCCGACGACCGGAGGTCGCCTCCACCATGAGCGTTGCCGGGATCGCCCCACTCCACGATTCATCGATCGCGTCGATCCATGAGTTCGCGTCGGGTTCGTCCAGAAGGACGCATTCCGGCTGGAATCCCTTACGCTTCAGGAAGGGCTCTACGACACTCTTCACCTCTTCCGGGTCGTCGAGGCTCACGAGCAACACCTTGATGGGTCGGTCCACGATGCCGCGATGCAACTGGTCGAACGCCGGCAACTCTGCGATACACGGCTTGCACCAGGTAGCCCAGAAGTTCACGATGAACGTTGTGTCGGCACCGGCAGCGAAGCGCTGCTCTAGATCGGCAACACGCACCAGCGATACCTGGGCCGTGCCCGCCATGGATGCGAGTAACAGGAACAGAATGATGAGCCGTGTGCGCATGTTCATGTGATGCCCGGTCCGGTTGGTTCCAACAATTCGTGATGGTCGGTGTTGACCTTGATCCGCGAGACCTCTCGCGACAGTGGAACGGCCGACAGGAGCCCTTCGGGCAGTGGCCGCATCAATGCGGTGGCTGTCTCACGATCATCGGCCTGCAGCCATGCGGTGCGCGAGCTATGCGGGATGACGACCGGCATTCGCTGTTTGTTGTTATGGACAAAGGACATCAGCTCGTTGGCTTCAGTGGTCACGATACTGAAGGTCCGCAAGATCTCGCCGCTCTCCCGATCCGTCCACTGCTCCCACAAACAGCCCAGCGTGAAGATCTCCTGCTGCTGCATGCGAACAAGGTGGGGGATCTTGAGCGTTCCCTCGTGCCGCCATTCCACAAAGCCGCTCACTGCCAGCAGCGCGCGGCGTTTGGCGATCGCCGACCGAAAGGAGGGTTTTTCAAAGACGGTCTCGCTCTTCGCATTCAAGGTCATCGAGGCCAGTTCGTCGGCTTTCGCTCGATCCCTCACCCAGCTTGGGATCAATCCCCAACGCATCAACTCGATCCTGTCCGGCCGTTCGTTCGTTACCACCGGAAGCGTAGGATGCACGAATCCGGAGACGTGGAAGTAGGGTTGGTACGCCGCAGCATCATCGAAGGTAGCCCCCAGATCGAGCTCGATCTGGTACGTGTTCGCGAATACCGATACGGTGAAGCACATGAACGATGTGCGGGAAGGGGGCTTACTCTTCCAGCGTGATGGACGCGTCGTCGAAGTTGCCCTTGATCGTCATCGTGCTCGACCCCTTCTCCAGTGTGGCATCGAACGAACCCTTGGCACGTCCACCCGAACCGGCCCACGTATCCACCTTGATCGTACCTGTACGGGCGAACCACGACTCAACAGCGCCGTTCTTCGTGATCGTGAGAGACAGAGCAACACCGCTGGCAGCGTTCACGGTGAACGATCCGGTCTTTACATCCTGCATCACGATCGATACACCATACACGTCCGATCCGTCGATCGCCAGCAGTCCCATGGTCCCGGTACCATCGCTTGTTTCGATCGCGAACACTCCCTGGTCGGAAGACGGTGCCGTGAACAGCTTGTTCGAATACCCTGAGCCATTGAGCCGGAAGGTGTTTGCCGGATCGGACGTTGGGTTGGTGGTGCTGTCTTCGCTGCAGCCGCTCACAAGCAGGGTTGCGACGACGGCGATGGCAAGGAGGGAACGCATCATAGGGGGGACTCGCAGATTCGTGAATGCGACAAGGTACGGTATTCGCTCCGATCAGCGAAGCATGGGCATGAGAACGATGCCGATCAGAACCACGATCCCCACCATCATCAGCAGGGCATAGTTCTGTGCAACGCCGGACTGGACCTTACGCAACACGGCGGCCGTTGCTCCAACGGTCCGCGCCGAGCCGTTCACCAGTCCATCCACGATCTTCACGTCGAAGACCTTCCAGAGGAAATCACGCGAGGCAGCCAGGATCGGACCAACCACGGCAAGATGGTAGATCTCGTCCACATACCATTTGTTCCACAGCAAGCGGTAGACCGCAGAGAACCGTTTCCCGAGTGCCGATGCCCGCTCTGTACCGCCGGCATACAGGTTCCGTGCCAGCAGGATACCAGAGATGGCGATCACCGTGGAGGTGACCATCAACAGGATCTCCGTGGTGGTATGATCGCCCCCATGTGTGGGCAGCAGCGACACCCCGGTGGCGAAGATCGGCTCCAGCCACCCTTCGAGCAGGTTCGGGATATGCAAAGGATGACCAAGTACGTGCGGAATACCGAGGAAGCCCCCTACCGCCGACAACACGGCAAGCACGATCAACGGGATCGTCATGGTCTTGGGAGACTCATGGGGATGCACGTGATGATGATCGAACCGCTCCTTGCCATGGAAGGTCAGAGCGGTCAAACGCCACATGTAGAAAGCCGTGAAGAACGCAGCGAGTGCGCCGACGCCCCACAGGATAGGGCTGCCATTCAGGAAGGCGAACCACAGGATCTCGTCCTTCGAGAAGAAACCGGATAGGATCGGGATACCTGAAATGGCGAGCGTGCCGACCATCCAGGTCTTGTACGTCACAGGCATGTACTTGGCCAAGCCACCCATCTTCTGGATGTCCTGTTCTTCGTGCATACCATGGATCACCGATCCGGAACCAAGGAACAGCAGAGCCTTGAAGAAGGCGTGCGTCATCACGTGAAAGACACCGGCCGTAAAGGCTCCTACACCCAAAGCCGTGAACATGAAGCCCAGCTGCGAGACCGTGGAATAGGCCAGGACCTTCTTGATGTCGTTCTGGACCAGACCAACGGTTCCCGCGATCAGCGCCGTAGTGATACCGATACCCGTGACCACGGCCATGGTGGTCGGCGACAGTGCGAACAGCACGTTGGTGCGGGCGATCAAGAAAATGCCGGACGTGACCATCGTTGCAGCGTGGATCAGAGCCGACACCGGCGTCGGACCCGCCATGGCGTCCGGCAGCCACACGCCGAGCGGGATCTGCGCGCTCTTGCCGGTACATCCCAGGAATAGAGCCAGCGTGATGATCGTTACGGCCGTATCCCCTACTCCCCAAACGGAGGGGGCCTGCGCGGAGATCGCATCGTAGTTCAGCGTACCGAATTGCTGGAACAGCAGGAACATGGCCACCAGCACGCCAAAGTCGCCGATCCGGTTCACGATGAACGCCTTCTTGGCGGCGTCGCCGGTCCACACGATGTGCGAACCATCGAACTTCTTCTGATACCAGAATCCGATCAAGAGGTACGAGGCCAGACCTACGCCCTCCCAGCCCAGGAAGGTTAGCAGGAAATTGTCGGCCAGCACCAGGTTCAACATCATGAACACGAACAGGTTCAGGTAGGCAAAGAAGCGGGCGAAACTCTTGTCGCCGTGCATGTAGCCCACCGAGTACACATGGATCAGGAAGCCGATGCCGGTAATGATCAGCGCGAACAGGATCGAGAGTTGATCGATCTTGTAGGCGATGTCCACCGAGAACGTGCCCGTGGCGATCCAGGTATAGACCTTTGCCGTCATGGATCGCTCTTCGGAAGGGGCTCCGAGCAGCTGCACGAAGAGCGTGCCGGCCACGAGGAACGACAGGAAGACGGCGACGCTTCCGATGGTGCCGATCAGCGCCTCACTCTTGAGCCGTCTGCCGAACAAACCGATGATGGCAAAGCCGATCAGCGGGAACAAAACGATCAATGCAGGGTGTAGTGCGGGGGTCATCCGATCTCCGGTGCGATCGATTCAAAGTCCATTTTCTCGACGTCCATTTCAACATTACGGAACGAGATCCGCATCGTCTCATCAACCACCATCATGGAGTTGCGCTCCATCTTCATCCAGTCTGAGCGGCGTGCTGTAAACGGCTCCGATGCCAGAACGATCGATGACGGTTTGCCGTACGTAGGCTCCATCACGCAGATCTCGCCACGGCAGTGGTATTCACGGCCATGCATGTAGTACAGCGATGCTGGTTGCACGTTGGGGTTGGTGGTATACCGCACGGCAACCATACACGTGCCGTTGGTTACCACCAGATTCAGGTAGGAGTGCTGGCGCACGTCGTGCTCGATCATCAGGTCGCTCAGGTCCGAGAACATCCGGTCCATGGCATAGACCATTTCTTCACAGGATACGGTCCCGTAGGGATCCTCGATGTGATTCAGGAATAGCCCGAACATGTGCTCGGAGTCGGTAGACCCCTGAATGGCGTCGTACGCCTTGTCGTTCATGCGACGCAGCATCTTCCGGCGCATGGTCTTGTACCCGCCCAGCACGCCATTGTGCATGAACATCAGCTGGCCACACCAGAACGGATGCGAATTCACCTCTTCGATGCTGAGGCCGGGCGATGCGGCCCGGACATGTGCGAACATGCAGGGTGAGTGGACCTTACGGGCCAGATTCCGCAGGTTCTGATCACCCCAGGCGGGCTTGATACTGCGAAATACGCACGGCTCGTTGTCCAGCTCGGGGTCGTACCAGCCAATACCGAATCCGTCGCCATTGACGGAAACAGACATCTCGCCGGCGTTCATGGTCTGGGCCGTGACCAAGGAGAACTTGGGACGGTACAGCAGATCGTCGGCGAGGACAGGCGGACCGATGTAGGCCACAAATCGACACATGTCGGCGCGTTCGCCCCTTGATTAGTTGGCTACAGCCTTCTCAGAGCACCAGGTGTTGTATACACCATCCAGCAACAGATTGAACGCATCAGCCGCCTCACGAGCGGAGTCGAGCGCTGCCTGCTTCTGGGCATCGGTCTTGCACAACCGAGCCAGCGCATCACGGGTAACCGTGCGGTGGATCTCGTCGGCATGCTCGTGCACCTGGAAGAAGATCAGAGCATTCTCGTTGTCCATATCATAGAACTTCTTCAGTCCGTCGATCTTCGTGGTGGAGATCTCCGGGATCTGCGACTCATAGGCGTACAGCGCTGCGATGCCCTCTGCCGGGTTGTCGCGGCCGGCCAGTTCCTTCAGGATGTGAACCGACGCACGCGTGTGCGAGAGGTACTTGCGCGACTTCATCTCTTCGCGGCTCACGCCTAGCGCGTCAGCAAATCGCAGCCATAGCTCGGGGTGGTTGTCCGGACCGTGCTCTTCCTCATGCAGGTTCTCGAGCAGCATCTGCCGGATGTCCATATCGTCGCACTTGGCGTGCGTGGCGCTCACGTAGGTCGGGAAGTTGTGTACCTGGTGGTAGTACTCCTTGGCATACTCGCGGAGCATGTCCAGGGTCAGCGCTCCTTCGTTCCACATCTGGTAGAACGGATGCTGGAGCATATGGCGTTCAGCAACGATCTCGTCGAGTTGCTGCAGGAATTCTTCAGTCGTCATGGCCACGTCCTCGCACGGTTGTGAGGTGATCGGGAGAGTTCTCTTGTAAGGGGCAAAGATAGCGGATTTCGTAGTTTTGCTGTCCGCTATGACAGACCTGATGAACATGATCTACGGCGACCACGAAGTTGGCGACCTGCTCCTGCCGGAGCTGGACGAAGAGATCGACGTTGGCCTTTCGGCCCGGGTGATCTTGTTCAACGACGAGGAGCATACCTTTGACGAGGTGATCTCGCAGATCATGCGGGCCACCGGCTGCACGCCGGAACACGCCGAAGCCCTGACGATCGAGGTGCACACCCGTGGCAAGGCCATGGTCTACGACGGCACCATGAATGCGTGTTTGAAGGTCTCGGCGATCCTTGAAGAGATCGCCCTGCACACCCAGATCGAATTCTGAGTCCTTCCGAACGCTATCCTACGGCTTCTTGGGAGGGGGCGGTGTAAGGGTCTGCGTAGAGTCCGGCTGGGGTACCCCAATGGTACTCTTCACGTTGTTCAACTGGTTCTTGAGCATGTCGTTGAGCGTCCCACCGCCATCCGGCGTTACCCCAGGGATGTTCGGCAGATTCATGCCGTTCAACCCGTTCACCTGCAAGGCATTGGGGTTGTTGTTGATCAGCTGTTGAAGCACGCCCTCTTCGCCGGCCTTGGCACGCTTGTAGAGATCCTCATCCAGGTCTCGCAGAAGGGTGGAGTCGGCGACCTCGACGTTGTTCATCTTCGCAAGAGCATACTCGACGCTTGGTCGAACCTCCTTGGCATATTCGGAGCGGGGGTAGCGCTCGATCAGCAGACCATAGTAGTACAGGGCGGAGTCCTTGTTCGAGGCGTCCCGCTCATACATCCATCCCAGAGCGTAGAGGGCTTTGGGGGCATATGGACTGGACCGATGGTCTGCCGCGATCCGGTTGAACTGTTTGGAGGCGTACTCGTAGTCCTTGATCCTGCGAAAGCTCATCCCCGACCGATAGAGCTCGGCAGCATCATCAACGGCGGCATCCGACAGGAACCCCAGCGTAGTGCTTGCCTCCTGGCCGTATGACGAATTGGGGTAGCGCTCGTTCAAGACCATATAGATCGAGTCGGAGGCCTCGGGGTCGGTTTCGGCCAGAAGCCTGGCTTGAGAGTACAGGTACTTACCGCGCTCCTTATCCCAAGCCGCCGTGGAGTCGAACGCCATGCGGTAGTAGAACAGAGCGGAGTCGGCGTTGCCTAGCTGTTCGTGCACCCGCCCAAGAGCATAGATCTCCTTGGACTTCATCATGCCGATGGAGTCTCGGATCGACTCTCGCTCGATGATCACGTTGTTGTACCCGCGCACCTTCCGATGCTGGTCTTCCCATTGCTTCAGTAGCGTGTAGTACTTCGACGAGACCTCGTATACCGGAGTCCGGATCACCTTGGCTTTGGCGAAATAGACCAAGGCTTCCTCGTACTGGTTCTGCTTGTAGAGCGACATGCCCTTCTGAAAGGCCTGAGCCATGAGTTCCGGTCGGCCAATGAACGACGTGTCGGCAGCCCGCTCCTTGGCGATCAGTGCCGGTGCATCCAGATCGCCCTGACGGGCACGCTCCAGCGCCAGTCGCTCGGCTTTGATGTAGGAGACCCAGTCGATGTAATTCTCGTTGTCCTCGAGCTCGTCGAAGATCTCTTCGGCCTCGTCCAGGCGGTTCAGACGCACCAGCGTTGCCCCGAGATAGAGCTGGCTCTCGAACTCTGCCAGTACATCGGGTGTATAGAGGTCGTCTACCTTCCGGAACGACTCTTCGGCCAGCTCGTACCGACCCATGCGGTAGTAGAGCGACGCCACATCCACCTGCCACTTGGCCCGCTGCTCGTTGTCTTCGCTCTGCGCGATCGCCTGTTTGTACGGGGCCACGGCACCATCCAGGTCGCCCTCTTCGAGCGCCATTTCGGCCTGGATGCGGTAGGCCTCGCTCAGGATGTCGTAGCGGTCCTTGTACCAGGCCACATCGATGGTGCGCGAGAGCATCTGTTTGCCCTGGGTGACCTTGCGCTGCATCAGGTAGTCCTTCGACAGCAGCAAGTGAGCATCCGGCGACTGGTCGCCATCGGCATAGCGCTCGATCAGCTCGATGCACTTCTGCTGAGACGGGATCCACTCTTGCCGGAAGAAGTACGACTCAGCCATCAGGAACAGCGACCCTTCGACATAGTCTGTTTTCGGGGATCTCGACAGGATCTTGGAACCCTTCATCAAGATCGAGTCTACCTGCTTGGCCACTGGCTGCAGCTTGGCCTTATCGATCATGAACGCCCTCAGGAACGCATACGTCCGCGTCCCCCCATCCACACCTTTGTCAACATCAGCGCTATCGAGGCCCGGCACCAGCACGCGCGGCTTCTCGCGACGGCCTTCGTCGATAAAGTCGAACTCTCCTTTCACGTACTTCATGATCCGTTCCATGTTGTAGTACGTGTTGAAGTAGGTGGTCTGGTTATCGAACCAGGCACATCCCGAGGTCGCCAATGCGATCAGGACAAGTGAAGTCGATAGGATGGTGGAACGGCTGGTCATGCAGGGCGTTTGAGCCAGACGGACAGCAGTTGTTGTTGCCGTTCCGTTGGTTGATCTACCAGGCGAAGTGTGGCCTTCATATTCGCGGTTGGATGCAGCGTGGTTGTATACAATCGGCCGTCGCAATGGCAGGTGAGTTCCACCCCATGTTGTCCGGACGCAGCAAGGATCTGCTCGAACAGCTTCTGGTTGGCTACTCGCGCCCCGTTCACGGCCACGATCTCGTCGTCGATCCCGATGCCGGCTCGCTGTGCCGGAGACCCATCCAAAACGCCGCGAACGTTCAGTGTTCCGCCGCTCTCGGCCAGGGACAGTCCGGTGAACACCGCCGCCGGCACGGCAGCGAATGACCGTTCTTCGCCAAAGGTTATTGCCTGGGCGGTTTCGGCCGTAACTGCCAGCTCCAGTCCCAGGGGCTGGAACACCTCGTTGTAGGGCAGTTCGTCGGTGCCGTTCAACCACAGAAGCAGCCGTTCGCGGAGTTGGACACCGGTTGCGCGCTCCAGGATCGCAATGCACTCCTCTTCGCTCATACCATTGGCCGGATCCTCCTGATACCGCACCCACAGGGCTCTGAGCCCATCGTCCAGCGTGGCTCGCCCATCGGTATGATCGATGATGTACAGATCGAGCAACAGGAACACCACGCCACCCTTCAGGTAGTACGACGGGAAGCGGTTGTTGGCGTCCGGACTCTGGAGGTACAGCTTTACCCAGCTCAAGAAGCTGGAGTCGCGCGTGCTCATACGGAACCGGCCGGGCACCAGCATCAACCGGGACAGGTGATCCTTGCTCAGGATCTCGAGGTACTCGGCTTGCGTGAGAAATCCGCAGCGATACGACAGGAGGTCGTCGTAGTACGACGTAACGCCTTCGGCCAGCCAGAGCGCCGATGTGTAGTTCTCCCTGGTGTAATCGAATGGTCCCAATTCTGCCGGACGGATCCGCTTCACGTTCCAGAGATGAAAGAACTCGTGACACAGCAGGGCCAGCAATTGTTTGGCCTTGACCTTGTCCAGCATCGTGGAGGGGTCTACCGCATTCACACTGGACCGTGCATGTTCCAGACCACCGTACACGCCCGGATAGCACTGCAGGATGAACACGTATCGATCGTATGGCACCCCGCCAAACAACGCTGCCTCGGTCTCTACGATGCGTACGAGCTGCTGCTCCAGCCATGCGGCGTCCAGCGGTTGCGTGCTGGCCAGGGCAAGCTCGTGCCGAGCCCCCTTCACCGTGAAGGTCCGCACCACGTGATCGCCGATCTCCAGCGGACTGTCGGCCAGGATGTCGTAGTTCAGCGCTCCGAGCAGGACCCCGGTAGCATCGGCTGCGCGGACGGGTGAGAGCTGGGTAGACACCTGCGGCCAGGCGCGTTGGTCGTGCCGCAGTAACACGTGGTGGACCTCTTCGGTCCGTCCTTCAACGTACATGCACACGGCTGTGGGCACCAGGAAGGCGTGAAAGCGATTGATGTGATTGGTGCGCACGGTTCGCTCCAGGCCATAGACCACGTACTCGACCTCGACCGTGTCGGCACCCTGGGCTTGCACCACGAGCGAGGCTTTGTCTCGCCATTGGAAGGGGGCTTCGGAGCGCACGCCCGAGCGGACGGTATAGGCCTGCACGTTGCCTTGATAGCCGGCATAGTCGCGCACCTTGTAGCTGCCCGGTGTCCAGACCGGCATCACCAAGGTCACATGCTCCGTGGTCACCGCCGACACGCGCAAGGTCACGCGCACCAGATGCTGCGGAGCTCGATCGAAGTCGAGCACATAGGTGATGTTGGCCGTGGTGCCAACGAGTTGTTCATCGCGTTGTTCGATCGAGTACGGCATTAGCGTCCGGCGAAGTACGTGTTCTCCATGAATTCCTGATCGAAGTCGGCATCACGGTTCGGGTCGGTCACCGTCCCCGGCGGAACGGCGCCTCCCGTGAGTTCGGCATACCGCCGCTGATGCTCTTCGATCTCGGTCTGCTTGCTTCGAATGTCGGCCTCAAGGTCGGCCCGGTGCCGCTGCTGCCACTGCTCCTGTTCCAGATCGGCGGCGATCGAGAACGGCTCTTCGGCCTTGACCACACTCAGTTTCCGTTGCTCCATGCGTAGCCGCGCGGAAAGCTCTCGTTCCTCGCGCTGCCAGCGCTCTACATCCCATTGGCCGGTGGTCTGGTCGGGTTGCTCATCGGCTCCGAGCACCGTGAGGAGCGTCCGGAGGCGTCCACCATCGCGGTCACGGTAGGCCTGCTGCACGCGGTGCCATGCGGCCAGGAGTTCTTCACTCTCCCCTACGGTATCGGGATGCAGCCGCTTGGCGAGTGTACGATACATGGTGGTCAGCTCGTTGTCGGCCACGGTGTTCTGCCGGTCGCGCGCTGCCTGGTCACGCTGGGACGCGTCCATATCGAACGCCTCGCGCAGACGTTGCCGAAGCCGAGCATATTCTTTATCAACCACCATGTTCACCAGTTCCACGATCTCAGGTGTGATCGTTTCGCCTCGTGCAGCCTTGATGGTGAGCAACTCAACGCGGCGGAACAACTCAGCCCCTTTCAAGGCCAGTCGCTGCCGTTCCCGTTCCAGATCGCCAAAGAGCCGATCGTAGTGGCTGGTAAGCCGTGGGCGTTCCTCCACTACCAGATGATGCCACTCCTCCACCGTCTCGCGGAGCCGCAGTCGAAGATCGGCGCAGCGCAGGCGCAGCCGATCGATCTCGGGATGGGTAACAGGGCTGGACATGCAGACGGAAAGTTACGGAGATGGCGCGGCAGTCTCGTCCCGAGCCATCAGGCGGGAGACCACCGACTCGGCGATGGCACAGAGCACAGCCAGCACGATGAACAGCGGCCACAACTCCGATCCGACCCGGGCGACCTGAACGGCCTCGGCCAGCTGACGTCCGGTAGCCGTGGCTACCACACGGTCGGGATCGGCCACCATGGTACGCACGCCGGTCAACCATTCCGAGTCGGACAGATAGCTCAACCGGGATTCTTCCACAGGCGGATTCACGGCCACGGTCATGACCGCTGCCGAGTCCGTCGTGGTGACCGTCACCACGCCGGCTCCGCGCTGCGCCGGGATGGTCAGCAGCGTGGCCGAAGGCAGCCGAACAGGTGTGGCGGTTGACGCAATTCCATCAACATCCGTCACACGGAAAGCGGCCTCGCCACTCATGCGGCCCGGAATGGGAGCCGTAATGGTCTCGCCAATGCGGGCTGGTATACCCTGATCTCGGGGCATGGCCAGGTAGAGGGAAGCGCGGACCATGGTAGCGGCAAAGAATCCCGTTCCGGCAAGAGGTCCCCAGGTTCCATCAACGCCTGCCGCCAGGTACAGGACCCTACCACTGCCGATGGTTCCTTCAGAGACCAGCGCACCAACGTCCGTGGAGACGATCTCGACGCCTCCGCTCACGGGACGGGCGCGCGTAAGTTCTGGAGACTCGACCACGGGAGCGGAGCCGGTTCGCTGAAACACACCCCGGTACAGTGGATGTGCATGATCGATGGATCGAATGCCCAAGCGTCCACGCGATGCCGTACGGATCTCGCCAACATTCAGTCCGGCAGCACTCAACAGTTCCTGATGGTCGGGCTGTTCCGAAGCAAAGACCGCCAGGCCTCCGCCACGTTCCACGAACTGCTTTAGCACATCGGACTGCGACGCCGACAGAGCGCCATCGGCCAGCACAACAACGTCCAGCGAGGAGATGCTCGGCAACAGCTCCGCAGCGGTTGCGAACCGAAACACGGTGCCTTGTTCCTCGGCCGATGTTCCAAGGTCCAGGGCCAGTGCCGCAAGGTCGGCACCGACCGATGCACCCACCACGGCGATACGAGACGGCGGGGGGACAACGATGCCGGCATAGCGACGGTTATCTCCGTCGATGGCGTCCTGATCGAGTTCGATGGAGGCCGAGAGCATGCCACGGCGCTGTGGTGGTGCTGCCAGCACCACCGTACGAGACTCGCCGGCGGGCACATCCACGGCTCGCTGCGCCACGCGGGTGCCGTTGTAGGCCATGGAAACGGCAACTCCGGTAGCGTCACGATCAGAGCCATTCCGCACCACGGCTTCGATCTCGATGGGGCGCTGCGGTTGAAAGAGCGTGGTCAGAACGCGGATCGAGTCTACCGACAGGTTCTGCTCCAGTCCCTGCAATCCGTTGCCAACGCGAACGAGGAACACGTTCGCGGATGCATCAAGCACCCGGCCCGTATCCTGATCCGGACGCTGCAACACCGATCGCTGACCATCGCTGATCACGAAGATCTCGCGGTAGGCATGGGCCGCATCCAGGAGCAACTCGTTCGTGAGCCGCAGTGTGCCGGCCACGTCTGCACGATCTTCGGTGATCGCGATCCGTTCCACCTCTTCCGCAGCTTCGGAGAAGGTCCTCGTAAAGCCGTACATCCGGTACGCATCGCGTCCGGCCATCGGGATCACGCACACCTCGTCGCCATCGGTAAGGCGGCTCAGCACCTCCTGGGCCGCATCCTGCGCCTGACGCAGGCGGCGTCCGTTCTGGTCGGCCCCTTGCATGCTGGCACTGTTGTCGATCAACAGCACCACACTGGTACGTTCGGCACTGCTGAGCAGCGGCAGCCGCGTTTCGATGGTCGGACGTGCCACAGCCAGCACGGCGAAGATCACCAGCAGCGTCCGAAGGATCAGCAGCAGGATCTGCTGCACTTTCAGCCGCCGAACCCGGGTCTGCTGCAGCTCGTGCAGGAACCGCAGCGTGCTGAACTCCACCGTTCGCAAACGGCGCAGGTTCAGCAGGTGCAGCAGGACCGGAATGCCCGCCGCAACCAGTCCGATCAAGGCAAGAGGATTAAGAAGATTCACAGGATTGCAGGGGGCTTGCTACGACTTCAACTTGACGAGTTTGCGGAGTTCGGCGACTTCGTCGCGGGTGAGGTGACGATACTCGCCGCGAGCTAGTCCACGCGTACTCAGAAAGGCATACTGCTTGCGATCCAGGCGTCGCACATCGTACCCGAAGTGCTCGAACAATCGGCGAACCTCGCGGTTGCGGCCTTCGGCGAGTTCCACGTACACGGTGCGCGGGTCGTCGGGATCGATGGTAACCTCGCACGGCTGCGACGGCCCGTCTTCGAGTTCCACACCCTGCGAGATGGCCTTGGCGTGGCGCTGCTCGATGGGCTTGTCGAGGCCGGCCTTGTACAGCCGCGGGATCTCGAATCGTGGATGCATCAGTCGGTTCGCCAGGTCGCCGTCGTTGGTGATCAGCAGCACGCCAGTGGTATTCCGGTCCAGCCGGCCCACCGTAAAGAGTCGTTGATGGATCCGTACGATGTCGAACACGGTCGTACGGCCAAGTTCATCCGACGACGTAGTGATCACATCCTTCGGCTTGTTCAGTAGAATGTAGGTCAGGTGCTTGGTTCGCGTGATCGGTTCCCCATTCACGGACACCACATCGTCCGGCCCGATCTTGGTCCCCAGGTCTGTACAGACCTTGCGGTTCACGGTCACATTGCCACCGAGGATCAGTTCGTCGGCTGCCCGGCGCGACGCCACACCGGCGTCGGCAATGGCTTTGTTCAACCGAACCGAACCGGCCGGTCCAACGATCTCACCGCGCTGAAAGTTCTTCCGTCCCGGCGCACCCGTGCTCGTGCCTCTGCCCGTGGGCTTCCCACCACGCTTGTCGGCATAGCCGCCCGTAGAGCGTCCACTCGGACGTCCACCAGACGGACGCGAGCTGCCGCCGCTGGGACGCGAGCTGCCGCCGCTGGGACGCGAGCTGCCGCCGGGTGGACGCGAGCTGCCACCGGATGGACGCGAGCTGCCGCCGCTGGGGCGAGAGCTGCCGCCGCTGGGACGCGAGCTGCCGCCGCTGGGTCGCGAGCTGCCGCCGGACGGACGCGAGCTGCCGCCGCTGGGACGCGAGCTGCCACCGCTGGGAC
>JANJTN010000182.1 GCA_024711065.1 bacterium | reverse complement strand
GGATACCACAGAGCTCTCGAGCAAGACGATGGAGTGTCGACACGTGCCCGGGCTGTATTTTATCGGCGAAGTGGTAGACGTGACCGGATGGTTAGGGGGCTACAACTTTCAGTGGGCCTGGAGCAGCGCAGCTGCCGCCGGCGAGCATTGCCGGGAGAGTTGCCGGGGAAGCTAGCTTGCCGGGTGAGTTGCCGGGGACCATTTGGTAGGTTTGCGCCCATTCCCCATTCCCCATTCCCCATTCCCCGAACAGCCATGGCACGCGGACCCGTCTCCCAGTACATCGAAGAACACTACCTCCACTTCAACGCCGCGGCGTTGATGGATGCCGCCAAGGCCTACGAGGCACACCTGGAGGCCAACGGCAAGATGATGATCACGCTTGCCGGTGCCATGAGTACGGCAGAGCTCGGCAAAACGCTGGCCGAGATGATCCGGCAGGACAAAGTGCAGATCATCTCGTGTACGGGAGCCAACCTCGAAGAGGACATCATGAACCTGGTGGCGCATTCGCACTACAAGCGCGTGCCGCACTACCGCGATCTGAGTCCAAAGGATGAATGGGAACTGCTGGAAGGGGGCTTTAACCGGGTAACCGATACGTGTATCCCGGAAGAGGAAGCGTTCCGCCGCATCCAGAAGCACATCTTCAGACAATGGAAGGCGGCCGAAGACGCCGGCGAGCGTTTCTTCCCGCACGAGTACATGTACAAGATGCTGCTCTCCAAAGAGATGGAACAGTACTACGAGATCGATCCGAAGAACTCGTGGATGCTGGCCGCCGCCGAGAAGAATCTGCCGATCATCTGCCCGGGGTGGGAAGACTCGACCATGGGCAACATCTTCGCGTCGTACTGCATCAAGGGCGAACTCACGTCCACCACGATGAAGAGCGGGATCGACTACATGGTCTGGCTGTCCGACTGGTACCGTAAGAACTCGTCCGGCAAGGGCGTGGGCTTTTTCCAGATCGGTGGCGGGATCGCCGGCGACTTCCCGATCTGCGTGGTGCCGATGATGTATCAGGATCTGGAGTGGCACGATGTGCCGTTCTGGAGCTACTTCTGCCAGATCTCGGACTCCACCACGTCCTATGGTTCGTACTCCGGAGCCGTCCCCAACGAGAAGATCACGTGGGGCAAGCTGGACATCGACACGCCGAAGTTCATCATCGAGAGCGATGCTACGATCGTAGCACCTCTCGTCTTCGCTTGGCTGCTCGGATACTAGCGGAGAATGGCTACGCGCCGGCCAACGCCGGCATGCTGCACCAGGTAGAGACCCTTGGGAAGCCCCCTGACGTCGATCTGCAGCGAAGTGGTGGTCGCAGCCGTGCGATACACCTCCTGGCCAACCAGATCGTAGATCGCGATCGTGTCTCCGGGCGTAGCGTTCGATACGGTCAAGGTGCGGCCCTTGAGGGTGACCGTTGGCGGCACTGAACGCTCGCGGACCGATGCCTGCACATCGCCCAGCACCACGTCCACATACACTGGCAGGTGGTCCGACGCACACAGCAGCGCGTCGGCGATCTCGGCAGACACGATGGTGTTCGTCGGAACATTGATGGGGGCATTCAACCGGTTCTGTCCGTCATTGCCATAGGCCGTGTAGGAGGCCATGATCGTGCGCGGTTCGAGGGCTTCGCTCACGAACAGGTAGTCAAAGCGGTCGTCCATCCCGCCGGTCACACCACCACCGCAACCGGCAATGTTGGTATTCCGTGTGCACTGCGTGTACATACCGGCGAATGCCGTGGAGTTGCGTTGCCAAACGGTGCCTAAGGGATCCACGAATCGGCGGACGGCACTCGGTCCCACGATCTGCTGATAAGCCTGCTCGTTGGGGGCGTACACGTTCAGATCACCGCCGATCACGGCGTACCGTGCTGTGGTCATGCTGGTCATCATCGCTTGCACTTCCTGCGCTCGCTGGGCGGCGTCGGACGGGGAGTCCGATGCCTTGAGATGCAAGGCATACAACACCAACGTGTCTTTGGCAATGCCGTTGGTGGGCCGTGTGGTAAGCGTGAACTCGGCAATGTCGCGCAGTACGGTAGGGATCCGGCGCTGTCCGACCAGATCGAACTTCTGCTGATCGTAGAACAGCTGGGCATTCATGTCCGGTCCATTGATGTACGGCGTAGCAGCGAAGGGCGCCCACGTGAGCACGTCGGTCACAAAGCGCGGACCCATTGTGGCGTCGGCCACTTCTACGCACATCAACACGTCGGGACGGATCTCGTTCAGGATCGCTCGGTACATCGGTACGCGGCCGTCCTCGTTGTCGGCGGTGAAGCGCAGCACGTTGTACGTGCACACGCGAACGGTGTCGGCCGCAACGGCGGGAATAGCTGCGAACAGCAACAGTAACAGGGTACGGCGAACATGCTTCATCCTGCAATCTAGGCTGATCGATGAAACACAAAAAGGAAGAGGACCAACGGGTATGGGGCCGTGGTCCTCCTCCAGGTTCGCGTGGTAGGCGAATGGTTCTATTGTGTGAGGTGGCTCAGTACACACCACCGATCGGACGCTGGTCGAGCTGTGAGTCGTTGAACGATGGAAGGCGAACAGGTCGAGTGGTAACGCCGGTGGTATCCGTGAGTGAGCGCAGGAAGGCCACCAGGTCGGCGCGTTCTCCGGTGGTCAGGTGCAGCGAGTCGAACGGCAGCGTCTGATGGTCCAGTTCGATCCCGATACCGCGACCGCCGCCGGCATTGTAGAAGTCCACCACCTCCTCAAGAGTATCGTAGGCACCATTGTGCATGTAAGGGGCAGTGAGAGCGATGTTGCGCAGCGTTGGCGTTTTGAAGGAGAACCGATAGATCGCCGAGCGGTCGCGCAGCACGCCAGCCGCGCGTCCGGGATCGGGATCCAGGGTAGCCCCCTTCAACACGGGCTTGACGGGAACACCCAGGATCTCGGACTCGGACTCTACAAAGGCTGGCGGCACGTAGCCGGCGTAGGTTGGCAGAAAGTGGCACGAGGCACACATGGCCTTGCCGGTAAAGAGGTTGAAGCCACGCCGCACGGCAGGCTCCAGCGTAACGTTCTCGCCGCGAAGAAAGCGGTCCACCGGGTTGTTCACGGCAACGAGGGTGGTTAGGTAGGCAGACAGGGCAACGGCGACGTTGGGAAACGTTACGGCATCGGCCTCTGCTGCATCAAAGCCGGCGGCGAAGAGCGCACGATACTCCGTGGAAGAACTCAGCCGTCGAACGAGGTCGATCGTCGAGATGTCGAATTCACGCTCATTGGTCACCACATGCGCCACCACATCGCTCAGCCGCGCAGCTCGCAAGTCGTAGAAGAACCGACGAGCGAACACGCTATTCACGAGCGTCATGGCATTGCGAGCAACCGTGCCGTTGTGATGGAGTGCTTCGCTCTTCCGGCGACCGTCCGTGAAGGCGCGGGCCGGATCGTGGCACGACGCACAGGCGCGCTCGGCAGAACTGGAGAGTGCCGGGTCGAAGAACAGCACACGCCCCAGATCGACCAGCTCCGGCGTCAGCCTCCGTGAGTCGAGCCCGGACGTAGCGGCGGCGTTCAGCGTTGTTGCTCCGAACATCGTGGGAGCGAATGGTTCCACGATGGGTTGAAGGGGGCTGATCTCGCGAACCGATTCGATACCGGAGCGCTGATGAAACGCGCCGATCGATCGATACAACGGATCGAGAACGTCTCTGATGAACTGTGCTCGGTCGAACGTGTCGAAGTCGGTTTCTGTGGACAGAATGGACCGTCCGCGCTCTGCCAACGAAACGGACGCTGAGTCGTCGAACAACTGCATCACATCGCGGATCGTGGCCAAGCCCCCTGCATCATCGGCCAGATATGGGGCAGAGCCGGGACGATCGAAGGAGGTGATACCCAGGGCGGTGATGCGAAAGACTCCGCTTCGGCAAGCTTCGAGCAACATCCTGTCCGTCCACGGAGCGGAGCGCACCATGTGTGCCGCGTCCACGCAGGCCTTGCGAAGGCGAGCCACCTGATCGCGGATCTCCTGGTGGTGCTGCGCGTCGGCAGTATCGGTGGTCCACACAAGCTCGTCCACAACCTGGAAGCCCTGTGGAGCGACCACATCGATGAATTGCGACTTGGGTTCGAGTTTGGGCAGCGGAGCACCGTTCAGATACCACGTCACGAACGAAGGGTCCAGGTACTCCACCAGCGGTTCGATCCGCTTGTAGGCGGCACGACATCGCTCAAGGGCGTTACGCAGCCGGGCGATCGATACCGGTTCCGTCGAAGCCGCTACGGCGGCATCCGCAGCGGCTTCGATAGAGTCGGCAGCAGCCAGGATCAGGGCATGCGCACGAGTGTGACGCTGCTGCTGGTCGGACGGCACCGCCCAGCCAACAAGAACGATCACGGCGGTGGCCGAAGCCACCGCCATGAAGACAAAGCGGAGAGCGGTCATCGCTGGATCACCACCTGCTGCGTGGAGCGATCGTCGAACATCACATAGTACACGCCATTGGCCAGGTCGGAGATGTTCATCACCGACGCATCGCGGATCACGCGTACGCGTTCGCCGGTGGATGCATACAGGGCCGCTGATGTGGTGTGCTGGAAGTGCAGTTCGTTACTGGTAGGGTTGGGATATACGCGAACCTCGCCGCGGCTCTCGTCAGCATCGTCCTGCGTGATCGAGGAGATCACCTGCTTCAGGTTGGAGATCGAGAACGTGAGAGAATTGCGTGCCGCCGCATCACCAATGGCATCGGCGTCGGGGTGCTGCGAGTT
>JANJTN010000171.1 GCA_024711065.1 bacterium | reverse complement strand
GAAGGCATCACGTTTGACGATGTCCTTCTTGTGCCGCGGTATTCCGACGTGCTGCCCCGAGACGCCGACACGTCCACGCGCCTCACCCGCAAGTTGCGCTTGCACATACCCGTGATCAGTGCGGCCATGGATACGGTCACCGAATCCGGAATGGGCATTGCCATCGCTCGCGAAGGTGGCATCGGGATCATTCACAAGAACATGTCCATTGCTCGGCAGGCTGAAGAGGTGGACAAGGTGAAGCGATCCGAAAGCGGCATGATCCTTAAGCCGATCACCCTGAGCAAGACCTCCACCGTGGAACAAGCACGCGCCTTGATGGCAAAGTACCGCGTAAGTGGCTTTCCGGTGATCGAAGAGAACGGTCGGCTGGTCGGCATCGTCACGAATCGCGACATGCGGTTCGCAACGGACCCGCGGATGTCCGTCAGCCAGATCATGACGTCCGAAGGACTCGTGACCGGTAAGCTCGGCACCACCCTCGAAGACGCCGAACGCATCCTGCAACAACACCGCATCGAGAAGCTGCCCATTGTGAATGACGACGGCACGCTGGCCGGGTTGATGACCGTGAAGGACATTCAGAAGAAACGCAAGTATCCCCGCGCCGCCAAAGACGACCATGGACGCCTGCTGGCCGGCGCTGCTCTGGGTATTGCCGCCGACACGCTGGACCGCGTTGCGGCGCTGGTAGAGTCCGGCGTCGACGTGGTAGTGGTCGACACCGCCCACGGTCACACCAAGGGCGTGATGTCCATGATCAGCGCGGTCAAGTCCGGCTTCCCGAAGCTGGAAGTGATCGGCGGCAACATCGGTACAGCCGAAGCCGCCAAGGCGTTGATCGACGCAGGAGCCGATGCCGTGAAGGTCGGGATCGGTCCTGGTTCGATCTGCACCACGCGCATCGTAGCCGGTGTAGGCGTACCACAGATCACCGCCGTGATGGACGTTGCCGAAGCTTGTGCCCCGCATGGTGTACCGGTGATCGCCGACGGAGGCATCAAGCAGACGGGCGACATTGCCAAGGCCATCGCTGCCGGTGCAGATACCGTGATGGTAGGGGGCTTGTTGGCCGGCCACGAAGAGAGTCCAGGCGAGAAGGTCCAGATGGAAGGCCGCGCCTACAAGATCTATCGCGGCATGGGGTCGCTCGGAGCCATGGGCCAGGGCAGCGCCGATCGGTACTTTCAGGATGTCGAGGACGAGATCAGCAAGCTGGTGCCCGAAGGGATCGAGGGCAGGGTTCCCTTCAAAGGCAGCGTGAGCGAGAGTATCTATCAAATGGTCGGTGGCCTCCGAGCTGCCATGGGATATTGTGGATGCGCTACGATCGGCGACATGCATCTTCATGCGCAGTTCGTGCGTATGACGGCGGCCGGTCTGCGGGAATCGCACCCGCACGACATCATCATCACCAAAGAGTCCCCCAACTACTACACCCGGTAACCATGCCTACAGCTGCCCAAGTCTCCGCCGCCACCGAGCGCCTTTCCCAACTTCGAGCCGCCATGCGCAAGCATGATGTGGACGGACTGGTGGTCACCGACCTGCCGTCCATCCGGTACCTGCTCGGCTACTCCGGATCGATGGGCATGGCCATCATCGGCAAACGCAGTGTACACTTCTTTACCAACGACCTCTATGCCGTTCAGGTCGAGCAGGAAGTGTACAAGATCGATGGGCTCGTCAAGGTGATCGACCGCGACTTCTGGGGTGCTGCCAAGAACGGCAAGGTAGCCGCCAAAATGAAACGTGTGGGCTTTGTACCGTCGCAGACCACGGTGTCGGCCGCTCAGGCCATGAAGAAGGCCCTGGCACCGGCCAAGCTGGTCGAAGTGCCAGACCTGGTCAGCCCCATAACCCAGGTGAAGACCCGCGCAGAGATCAAATCCATCGCCAGTGCCGCCGCCATGGTGTCGGCTGCCTACGAGCAGATGCTGGGGATCGTCAAGCCGGGGATGACCGAGCACGAGGTGGCCACCTTCCTCGCCTCCAGAACCCGTGAGCTGGGCTCGGAACGCGATGCCTTCGATATCATCGTGGTGGCCGGCAAGCGCAGCGCGATGCCTCATGGCCGCGCATCGACCGCCAAACTTGCAAAAGGCGATGTGGTCACGGTCGACTTCGGGTGCTGCGTCGACGGACTGTACAGCGACATGACGCGTACGTTCTGCATCGGCACCCCAACCAAGCAGGTGGTGGAGGTCTTTGCCGTGTTGTACGATGCCCACCTCAGCGCTCTGGACGCCACAAAGGCCGGCGTGAACGCTGCAGAACTGGATCATGCCGCACGCTCGGTGATCGAGCGAGCGGGATACGGTGAGTACTTCAGACACTCTCTTGGTCACGGTTTGGGCTACGAGGTTCACGAGATCCCTCGGATCTCTTATGCGAACAAGACCGGCATCGTGCCGGAGAACGCTGTGATCACCATCGAGCCGGGCATCTACCTACCCGGACAGTTCGGGATGCGGATCGAGGATGATGTCCTGGTCCAGAAAAAAGGCGCAAAGATCCTGACCACCGCGCCACGCGAGCTGGTTGTGGTCTGATCGGCGTCCATGCAACACTCCGTCCTGGTGATCGCCTACTACTTTCCCCCCATGGGGTCCAGTGGTGTGCAGCGCGTCGCCAAGTTCGTGAAGTATCTCCCCGAGTACGGATGGCAGCCACATGTCCTGACCACCGGACCGACGGCCTATTACGCACATGACCCGTCACTGCTGGACGAACTCGAGCAGACCGGTGTTCGGATCACGAGAACGGATGGCGTAGACCCTGCCTCCCTGCTGAAGGATCGCGGCACCATTGCCATGCCGGCCGAATGGCTGCGCAAGACACTGAGTCGGATCAGTAACACCCTACTGATCCCCGACAACAAGCGCGGTTGGGCGCAGCGGGCCCTCACCGTGGCCAGGGAACTTGTGAGCACCACACACTTCGATGCGATCCTGGTCTCCGGTCCGCCGTTCTCCACCATGATGGCCGGTGCTCAGCTGAGCGCCGAGACCGGCATTCCGCTCGTTCTGGACTATCGCGACCTGTGGTATGGCAATCAATTCCACACCTACCCCACGCTCTGGCATGCACACAAGCACCAGCGCCTTGAACATGCTACACTGGCTCGGGCCGCTAGGGTGGTTGTTACCAACCGCCGCATCAAAGAGCGCTTGTTGAGTACCTACAAGCACCTGGACTTCAACGATGTGGCCATCATCCCTCAGGGATTCGATCCCGCAGACCTGCAGTCGCGCCCTACCGTCGCAGACCTCCCGCCGCGCCGTACAGCATTTCGTCTGACCTATGCCGGGATCTTCTACGACGTGGTCACACCGGTCCCCTTCTTCAAGGCGATTCGCGCCTTACGCAAGGAACGTCCGGACATGGACCTCGAGCTCCACTTCGCCGGCCTGCTGCGCGACGAGTACCGCAAGAAGGCCCGCCGCATGGGTCTGTCGGACCTGATCGTGGATCACGGCTATCTCCCCCATCGAGACACGGTACAGCTCCTTCAGGAGTCCGATGCTCTCTGGATGATGGTAGGCCGCACGCGGAATGCCGACACGATCTCCAGCGGCAAGCTCTACGAGTACTTCGGCACGCGCAAACCCTTGCTGGTCTCGGTTCCGGAGGGGGCTCTCCAGAGTGATGCCGAGAAATATGGCGCTGCATGGATCACGGCCCCCGATGACGTGCAGGCGATCGCCTCGGCGATCAGCGAGATGTACGATCGCTGGAAGGCTCGCACACTGCCGAAACCGGATGAAGAGTTCGTGCAGCGGTTCGACCGAAGTCTCCTCACCGGCGACCTGGCGCGCGTGCTAGCCGGCGCAGTACGGTTGTGAGCGGGAATGGGGAATGGGGAATGGGGACTGGGGAATGGGGAATGGGGAATGGGGAATGGTCAGTTG
>JANJTN010000160.1 GCA_024711065.1 bacterium | reverse complement strand
TCGTACGCAGCGGAGTGATCTGAGCCGCAAGGGCAAGGCCCGTCGCGTGAACGAACCCATCTTTGAGATGCAGGCCGTAAAGCTGAGCGACTCTACGGTGCGCATCAGCTTTGTGGGTTCGCCGACCCTGCGCACGCAGGGACGCAACATCGGCTGGGTGGAAGCCGTGGTCGGCCCCAACGAGAATGAGCTGAACGATGTGATCGTGTTCTCTACCAGCACGGCCGGCGCTCCCGGAGCCAGTGCCACGGTAACGCTTGTGGGTGAGGCCTCGTGGGATACGAAGGCCGCCCTCACGAGTACGCACTGTGTGATGGACGTAAGCGTGGTCACCGGACAGGAGCACCTGGTGTTCCGCGTGGATGTTCCGTACACCAAGGCCGTGCCCATGGAGCTGTCGGCCTTTACGTCCGCCATCGACGACACCACCATTGAAGTCGGTGCCATGGCTCGACGGGTCTTCGTTCCCACAGGCGAGTATCTACCGTCGTCCGAAGCCTTCCGCCTGATCATCAGCGATACCACCACCGGACGTGTGCTCTTCCGATCGGACGCTGGCGCATCGTTCCTGCAGTTGGTCACCACCGTCGAACCACAGAGCGTGGGACAGATGCAGCGTTACGTGATCCCGTGGAACGGAAGAGACCTGCAGGGACAGCGCGTTGCCGATGGAACGTACAAGGCCGAGCTGATCATCCCGGCACGCCCGGAGTCCTATCAGACCACGATCAGCGTACCGTGGCCTCCCAAGTGACGCACGAGCACTGGATGCGCCATGCCCTGGCGTTGGCTCAGCGCGGCACCGGCCGCGTAAGCCCCAATCCTCGGGTCGGCTGCGTGATCGTGGATCAGGATCGCATCCTCGCTGAGGGGTGGCACAACGTGTATGGTGGACCCCACGCCGAGCGAGATGCACTCTCGAAGCTCAACGAGCCCCCTACCCCTTCGACCACGATGTACGTCACGCTGGAACCGTGCGATCATCACGGAAAACGTCCGCCCTGCTCGGACGCGATCCTGCAGAGCGGCATCCGCAACGTGGTGGTGGGCATGCAGGATCCGTATCCACAGGTGAATGGCAAGGGGCTTGCACGACTCCGCGAACATGGCATCAACGTTACCGTCGGCGTCCTCGAAGACGAGTGTCGGTGGATGAATCGATGGTTCGTCAAGCACGGCACTACCGGACTTCCCTACGTGATCCTGAAGCTGGCGCAGACGGTGGATGGTGCTATTGCTCCTGTCCCGTCGCGCCGACTGCACCTTACCGGACCGCAGACGCAGCGGATCGTTCACGCGCTGCGTGCCGAGGTCGACGCCGTGATGGTGGGCTTGCGCACCGTGCAGATCGACGATCCGATGCTGAACGTGCGCGACGTGGACGGCCGCGACCCGATCCGCATTGTGCTGGATCCCGATGCGCAGATCCCGCCTGCAAGCGGCCTGGTCCAGTCCGCCCGCCAGATCCGGACCATTATCGTGTGCTCCACGTCCGCCGATCCGCAACGACTACAGCACCTCCTGGATCTGGACGTAGAGATCGTGCCGGTGCAAGGCACCACGGAGCAGGTCGAGCTGGCAGCAGCATTGCATTCGCTTGGCGCTCTCGGTATTGCGTCCATCCTGTGTGAAGGCGGCGCGATGGTGGCCACCAGACTCATCACCGATCGCCTGGTTGATGAACTGCGTCTACACACCGCGCCGATGCTCCTTGGTCCCGGACACCACCCTGGCCCCCTTCCAGAGCGAATCCCCTTCCGGCTGCACGCGCACGAGAGGGTCGATGCCGACGCTCTGGCCGTCTACCTCCCCGTAACGGCGTAAATTCGGCCTCATGCAGCGCCTGCTCCCCCTCTTCTTCACCTTCGTGCTCGTTGTCGGCCTCGGTGCCGCGCCGTTGCACGCCCAGTCGTCGGCACTCGCCAACGTTCAGAAGGCCGCACAGGCCGGACAGTGGGACCGTGTTCTGTCGCTCACCAAGAACATCCGCAGCACGGGATCGGAGGCAGGGGGCTTGCACCTGCTGCGCGCCTTTGCGTTCATGCAGATGGGCAAGGCCGATTCGGCAGCGGCCTGCGCGCAGCGCTCCATGGATGCCGCGCCGGACCTTCTGCAGGCCTGGCTGCTGAAGAGCGAAGCACAGCGCGCTGCGGGTTCGGCCGACGCTGCCCTTGCTACGCTGGAGTCGTGTGTGCAGCGCTTCCCCGACTCGGCGCGAGCCACGTTTGCGCTGGGCGTTGCCTATGCGCGAGACGGACGGTGCGAGGACGCCATCACGCCGCTCGAAGAGACCATGTTCCGTCGGCCCGAGCAAACCGCCGCGGCCTCGCAGCTGGCCGAGTGCTATCTGAAACTGGAGCGCTTTCCCGAAGCCGCCGATCTGTTTGGACGTCTGCTGGACGTGGACCCAGGCAACACGGCATTCCGTCTGGCCATGGCCGAAGCCCTGCTGCGACTACAACGGTACGACTCGGTGATCGCCGTCCTGCAGCCCATGCGTACCACCACACCGGTCGATCCTCGTGCGCTGGCGCCGTTGGGCTATGCCTACCAGCAAGCCAAACGCTTCGATGATGCCGTGAGCGTACTCACGGAACTCACCACGCTTGCGCCTGACGATGGCACGGCCTTCTACAACCTGGGGTCGGCCCAGTATGATGCCGGAGACCGACAGTCAGCCATCCGCAGCTTCAAGACCGCCGTCAAGCTGCAGCCCAATCTTGGCGAGGCTTGGTTCAACATGGCACTCGCCTATACCGACGAAGGGTTCGTCGAAGAAGCCGTGCGCGCGTTCCGTCGCGCCGCCATCCTCGTACCCGCAAAAGCCATGGAGTGCTATCAGTCCATCGGCGTGATCTACCGCAAGACCGGGAACATCGACGAAGCCCTTGCGGCCCACGACCGGGCGATCGCCTTCGGCAAGGACGTCTCCAAACCCTATGCCTCCAAGGGCCACACCTACCTCGAAGCCAGTCGGTACGAAGAGGCGCGCGCCTTGCTTGAGCAGACCCTTCAGCGCTTCCCGGACGACGACGAGATCCTCTACCCGCTGGCCATTGCCTACATGCGCCTCGGACAGCTTGCCGAGGCCCAAGCCATTGCCGACACGCTCGAGAAGCGGAATCCAACGTACGGAGAAGACCTTCGCATGCAGCTGAGGAAATGATGACCCGTTTGGTACGACCGGTGCTGTTGCCGTTGCTGTTGCCGTTGCTGTTGCCGTTGCTGTTGCTGTTGGCTGTTGCTGATGAGGCAATGGCGCAACATGGCGTCTCGCCGGATGCTATGGAGCTGATCGGTAAGGGGCTCGACGCTCTTGGCATGGAAGTGTCCGACTGCGCCATGCCGCCGGACTTTGTGCAGGCCGACGATCATCGACTGCCCTTTCACGACCGGCTCTTTACCAAGCCCCTTGCCGCAGCACAACAGGCCCACGGCTATGCCGATGCCACCATGATCTCCGAGGTGGTACGAACAGCCATGACGGATCTGCAGCTGGGCACCTACCGCAGATCCGTCTACGCCACCAGCTATCCACCCGACCAGCTGCAGAAGCGCCTGGGCGTGGACGTGATCGGAAAGTTCGACGCGGCTTCGGGTGTGATCGCCATGCGTGGACTCGAGGGCGTGCT
>JANJTN010000109.1 GCA_024711065.1 bacterium | reverse complement strand
GGCGTGTCCGTCAAGAAGAGTCAGATCCCGGGTGCCGGGCTCGGCTTGTACGCCGAGAGGGAGTTACACAATGGCGAGAATATCGTAGAATACACCGGCGAGCTGCTCTCGCACGACGAATTCGACGAACGCTACGGCCATGAATCCCTGGGGGCATACGGGATCACCCTGAACGACTCCTGGGTGATCGATGCTGCCAAGACCTCGGCCGGTGTGGCTCGGTATGCCTGCGATTACCATGGTTCCGGACGCCGGCCCAACGCCGAATACGAGTCCAACGACCACGAGATCTGGATCGTGGCCAAACGCACCATCCAGCCGGGGGAGGAGATCTTTACCGACTATGGCGACGAGATGCACAAAGCCCTTGGGCTGGGCTGAGAGGGTGGAAGAGAGGGTGATAGGGTGGTCGATGCTGCATTTGACTAAATTTGCGTCCTATGAATTCCGCTGGTGACAAGAGCAAGCCGATGTTCGTCTCGAACAAGGACGAAACGGTACGGATGTTCAAAAACCCTGTGCTGGAGTACTTCAGCCATATCCATCCGGTCACGCCCGTGGTGGTGTTTAGCCCTGTGATCGCCTGGACGATCTGGATGGCTGTGACCGAGACGTCGGTCCTGGCAACGTTAGGGGTATTCCTGCTGGGCGTGTTGTTCTGGACGCTCACGGAGTACACCATTCACCGTTGGGTATTCCATTATCACCCAAAGACCGACCTGGGCAAGAAGATCCACTTCCTCACGCATGGCGTGCACCACGACTATCCGCGGGATTCCACACGTCTGGTGATGCCGCTGTTGGTAAGTGTACCGCTGGCAACGGCGTTCTTCTTTCTGTTTCAGCTGACGATCGCCCCCTTCAACTGGGCCTTCTTTGCCGGCTTTGTGGCGGGGTATGTGGCCTACGACAGTATCCACTACGCCACGCACCACTGGCAGATGAAGAGCCGCACGTGGAACTTCATCAAGCAGTATCACATGAAGCACCATTTTGTGGACGATCTGACGGCGTTTGGCGTCAGCAATCCGCTGTGGGACTACGTGTTCAACACCGTGCCGGAATGGGCACGGAATCGGAACAAGAAAAAGACCCCAACTGCTACGCAATCCTGAGTACACCATGGCCCTGACCAACGAACAGATCCTGGCGGCTGCCCAAGCCATTGCTCCCGCGGCCGTCGGCGTGGAGCACCACGGAGACTACACCATCGTGGTTCCGAGGGAACACCTGATCGATGTGCTTACCGAACTGCGAGACGACCCCTCACTGAAGTTCGGACTGTTGGTTGATGTTACGGCCATCGACTGGGCCAAGGGCCCGGAGCGGTTCGACGTGGTCTACTTCCTCGCATCGCCGGAGAATGCGGCTCGTGTCCGCGTCAAGGTCAAGGTCCGCGAGGATCATCCGCACGTCCCCACCGCCATCGAGGTCTGGGAGTCTGCCAACTGGTACGAGCGCGAAACGTACGACATGTACGGTATCATCTTCGACGGCCACCCCGATCTGCGCCGGTTCTACATGCCCGAAGACTTCATGGACGAGAACGGCGAGCCGCTGTACCCGCTCCGCAAGGACTTCCCGCTGATGGGCATTCCGGGATCGCTCCCGCTGCCGGAGAAAGACTGACCGCTGGACCTGTAACGAGCTCCTTACTGCTTGATCGAACTCTGAAGTAGAAGAAAGAGGCAGTTGAAATTACAGCGATGGGCATACTTGTTGTTAGCCGCCTCGGTCATGGCCGGCTCGTGTGCATCACCTGATGCGGTTGAGATCAGGGACTTTCAGCTGATCTCCTTTACGGGCGATGCCTTTCTGGGGCAACTCGTGATCACTGAGTTCTCAGTTCAGGAAAAACCGTCAGGGTCGTTCTCTGTTCAACTTGGACCTCGTGGTGACGCGCAGAAGTTCTTGCTATACAACAACGGCGGTGTAGTTGAGATCCGGTTCTTGGTCTCGGACACCGCACAGTCAGGCCGCTTTGTCATCCGGTACGAAGGCGAACCTATCCTAGACACGACGATGAGGGTCATGGTTGCGTCGTGTATGCCGACAACGCGAACGGCCGTACTCGGAAGTCGAATTGATGGGCCGGACAAGGAGACGTGTCCAGCGGCTTTCGAGGACTGGGTGTTTCACCAGCATGGAGTCGAACACCCGCTACGCGAACATGGAAAAAGTCTGGTGTTGCCGATCGCCATTGGATGGGGCTTTCTTACGGTCTTCGCTCCGGAGGAGGGCCGACATTACGCCATGATTAGAGACTCATTGCAGCTGACGCAGCCTGACATTCGCTACGATTGGCTTGCAAACAGTCGGGTGATCACATTGACCGGCCTCGAGTGGATCAACGGCGAAGAACCCTACCTAACCCTAGTAGCTGAAGGCACCTTTGACACGACCACGGCCACGTTCCTCGACGGTGCGTTCTACGCTGGCAAGATAGCAGGTGGCCCCTACTCGGCCACGCTGACGCTGGACGACCACAACGTCTCCCTATCCACGATGAATATTCCAGAGCCCCCGGAACCACCTGAACCCTATGTGTACATCGAACCATTAGGACGGTATCGCTGGGTACGATATCGGGGTGACACTGTCGTTAAGGATGCAGCTCGATCACGAGGCTCTGGCCCCATCACCGTTCGGTCTGATACCTTCTTTATCGATGCACCCTGCCTGGATGCTCTGAACGAACCCTATGGGAACGTCCGTGGGTGGATCGTGCGTCAGGGAAACACCGTTTCATTGTCTCTGAGCGCATCCGTCAGGCCGTACATGCGTGATGGCGACCTGACAAGCCATAATACCCGTGTGGATCTGGCCGATCACCCGCTTTCAGAGTCTAGCTCAAGTCGATTCGTTGTAGAATACTCTACCGGCGATCCGATCCAGTCGGGAGTGATGAGGTTGTCAACATATTACCGTCATTCCAGTAATACCGGATCGTGGGATGAATGGTCGAATGCGATCGAGAGGGTTGGGACTCCTACAGCGACGTCACTTCGAATCACCGTCGACCTGACGCCCTAACTCTATCCCCTTAGCCCCCAACCCCGATAAAGCCGGCCCCGCCAGCGCTGCAACTACGCGTATATTGGGGCAATGCGATGGGACACAACCATTTTGCCAACATTGTTCGCTGCCGTTGTCCTAACGGCCTGCGCGAGTACGGACCCGGACTACGTTACCTGTGAAGACGGAGACGGCAACGTTCGGTTTGTGGGTGTCCGGGCAACGTTCGACACTCTCAGGGTGGCCGAGCCATTTGTGAGTTTCAAGGCGGAGGCGAAGATCGCCGACTGCGGCATCCGTGTAGAGTTGGGAGATCCTGCAGAGTCCATTCCCGTTGTCACGTGGCCGGATTACGGCTATTTACATGCCGATCTGCAGTTGTCCGATAGCTCGCGGTCCGGTCCTTTGAGAGTCTGGTACGCAGGCCGCCTGGTGCTGGACACGAATGTTGTGATCACGAGAGCGTTCTCGTTTGACGGTGCGGCCTACTATCGGCGCAGGCTTACATGGGAAGAATTGCATCCCATCCCTCCGGACATTGAGAATGTTTATCTGTTGGATCTGAACGGGTCCGACCGTGTTGTTGCGGTCGATGTTGATAGTCTGGGAATTGTCTTGCCCTATCACCGAGGTATTGCTGGTGGGCTATTGAGAGCGTACTCGCCAAGCAGGAACGTGGTGTATACCACGGGTTTTCTGCCGCTAGACGTACCACCGGTGTCTGCTGTGCGTTCGGGCGACGAAGTCTCGATCAGGCTCGGAGATTGCGACTGGCAAGCGGACGAGGGGCTGGTGCTGTTCCTCGAAAACAACTACCCTCAAGGCAAGAGCTATCAGTTTGGGGTATTGGGTAACACCACATCGGGTCCCGTCGAACCGGGTAGCTACTCCGTGTGGTGCCACAGCCAGGCTGCGGATATCTACTTCAAGTTGGGCAACCTACTGATACCCTGACCTGCAGTCTCACGCGCAACGTTCAAGCCCTCAAACGTTCAATCGTTCAAACGTTCGTCTTCAGCTCTGCAGCCACGTGATCGCGTCGTTCACGCTGGACTGAAACTCGAAGAGGTACTCGATCTGCGAGATGCGGAAGAGGCTGCGGACCGTGTCCTGAACGCCGGCCAGCACCACAAAGCCCTCGTGCTCCTTCATCTGACGGTGGGCCAGCAACAGCGAGCTCAAGCCCTGCGAGTCGCACATCTGCACCATGGACAGGTCGATGATCAAGGCCTTGATACTCGGCTGGCACAGGATCAGTAGCTCGCTCTTCACCTCGGGGGCCACGGTGGAGTCCAGGATCGGCTCTTTAACGGTGAAGACCACCAGCTCGTCGTCTTGTTCTACAGAGAAGCGCATATCGGTTCCGGGGGAAAGTTCTGTGTGGGACGCTTCAAAGATCGCAAATTCGTGTCATGCGTTCTATCCTGGTGATCCGACTTTCCTCGCTGGGCGACGTGATCCTGTCCACGCCCATCGTGCGCCAGCTGCAGCATACGTATCCCGATGCGGCGCTGGATGTGGCAGTGGCCAGCAGATTCGCCGAAGTGTATGCGCACAATCCACGGATCCGCCACCTGTGGGCGATCGATCCATCCACCACGGCCGACAACTCCGAGGCTGATGCCGTCAAGCTGTCCATGCACGAAAGCGTTCCGGACCGCAAGTACGACCTCATCGTCGACCTCCAGCATAATGTCCGCTCCGCCGCCCTCCGTCACGGACTGGGACATACCGTGGCCCTAGCGCCCAAGTATCGTCTGCAGAAGCTGGCCCTGGTCTGGCTCAAGAAGAAACCGCGCGAGATCACGCCGATCATTGAACGCTACCGCGAGCCCCTTGCCCATCTGCCGCTGGCGATGGACACCGAGGGTCCCGAGGTCTGGCTTGCTCACGAACGCGCCGATGGTGCCTACGTCCCACGGCTGCCGCATCGGCGTCCGGCCGGGCCACTGCACGTGGCCATAGCCCCCGGCGCGCACCATGCCACCAAGCGCTGGCCGGTAGCGCGATACGCCGAGTTATGCGCCGCTTTGGTGGGGAAGGGGGCTCGGGTGACCTTGCTCGGCGGACCAGCCGACAGAGAGATCTGCCAGGCCATCGCCGATGCCAGCGGAGTAGCGGTTGGTCGAGCCGATGGGGCCGAGACGCTGGCGCAGACGATCGCGGTGCTGGACAGCGCCGACGTGTTGGTGAGTAACGATTCCGGCGTGATGCATTTGGGCGCTGCCCGGCGTGTGCCCACGGTGGCGCTGTTCGGTTCCACCGTCCGGGAGCTGGGTTTTGCACCCTTTGGTGTGCGGCATACGATCGTGGAGCACAACGTGGGCTGCCGTCCCTGCTCGCACATCGGACGTTCCCGTTGCCCTCGCGGTCACTTCCTGTGCATGGAGGGGATCGGTGTGGCTCAGGTCCTTTCGGCTATTGACCGTATGGCGGCATGAATTTTGCTTTCGTTTCTGGTGTTCGTTGCTGGCAACGAGCCCCCTTCCATCACCGTTGATCGACCCCTATGCCCTCCGGAATCGGCGTCGCCCTGATCGGCGCAGGCAACATTGCCCAGAGCATTCACCTTCCCATCCTCACGAAGATGGCCGACGTGCGCGTGGAGGCCATTGTCGACCGTCAGATCGCCAAGGCACGAATGGTGGCGGAGAAGTTCAAGGTGCCGGTAGCGGTGCGCTCCACGGAAGAGGCCTTGAAGCTTCCTGGAGTGGACGCAGTGATCATCGCCACGAGTACCGACGCGCATGCGGCGATCGCTCTGGAGGCCATCAAGGCGGGCAAGCACGTGTTCATCGAGCGTCCGGCCGCGCGGACCCTGGCCGAGACACAGGCGATCAAAGCTGCTGCTGATGAAGCCGGTGTACACGTGATGATCGGCATGAACCACCGGTTCCGTCCGGACATCGCCCACATGAAGAATGCCATCGACCGCGGCGAGATCGGCCAGGTCTTTTACGTCAAAGCCGGCTGGGTCAAGCAACGCTCTACCGACGCCCGATGGATGGCCAATGCCGACAAGTCCGGCGGCGGCGTGCTGATCGACCTTGGCGTGAGCGTGCTGGATATGATCCTGCACATCTTCGATTTTGGACGCGTGCACAGCGTGGTGGCCAATACCTACAATCAGGAGACCCGCAGCGTAGAGGACATCGCCGTGGCCATGCTCACGTTCGAGAATGGTTCGGTAGCCACCATCGAAGCTTCGTGGTCGCTGATCCGCGCCGAAGACCTGTTCTACTGCAACGTGTTCGGCAAGCGCGGCTCGGCCTATATCAATCCGTTCAAGCTGGTCAAGAAGGTCGACAATTCCGTGCAGACCATTCAACCGGAGCAGACCAAGTCTCAGGTAGCGATCTACAAGAAATCCTACGAAGCCGAACTCAAGCACTTCGTCTCCGGTGTGCGCGGCATCATCCCGATCATCTCCACGATCGACGACGCCGTAGAGCGCATGAAGATCATCGAGGCCATGTATGCCTCCGCCGAGATGAAGCGGGAGATCGTGATACCGTAGCGAATGCACTGATGCACTGATGCACTGATGCACTCATGCACTGATGCACTGATGCACTGATGCACTGATGCGCTAATGCACTCATGCACTAATGCACTCATGCACTAATTGGGAATTGGTCTCATGATTTCATTAGTGCATTCGTGCATTAGTGCATGAGTGCATTAGTGCATGAGTTATCCCCAGGGCGTGTGGGAGACTCTGGTATAACGGAAGGGCCCGATTCCGTAGGTTGCTCGTCCGGGTCGATCCAGTCAGTGGTGGGTAAGGGGCTGGCCTCGGGGTACTATTGTTCGTCGTTTTTCTGCTAGAAGTCCATGAGTTCTTCATCGGGCGGCGACGCGGCATCGCGCGCGCGTGTGCTGCCACTCGATACGCAGGCGGGACGGGTTCCGCCACATTCCACGGATGCCGAAGAGGCGGTACTGGGCGCGATGTTGCTCGACCGCGAAGCCGTTGGAAAGGTCCTGGAGATCCTGGATCCGGAATGCTTCTACCACGAGCGGCACGTGACGATCTTCAAGACCATGCTCGCCATGTTCGAACGTGGTGTGACGATCGATCTGGTGACGCTGTCCAATGAGCTGCAGCGCAGTGGCATGCTCGAGAGGGTTGGAGGCATGCGGACGCTCACGGATCTGACGATCCGCACCGTGTCGGCGGCTAACGTGGAACACCACGCGCGGATCGTGCTGGAGCGCTTCCTCAAGCGGCAGCTGATCCACGTGGCGTCGGAGATCATTGCTGATTCGTACGACGAGACCACCGATGCCCTGGACGAAGTGGACCGAGCCGAGCAACGGATCTTCGAGGTAGCCGAGCGCCGTACACGACGGTCCTATTCGGACATGAAGAAGCTGACCAAGCAGGCCATTGAACGGATCATGGAGCTGGCCGACGGCTCGGGCGACGGTATCACGGGCGTCCCTTCCGGCTTTTCCAAGGTGGACGAGTTCTTGAGTGGTTTCCAGCCGTCGGACCTGGTGATCATTGCCGCTCGCCCGTCGATGGGCAAGACGGCTTTTGCCTTGTCCGTGGCTCGCCAGGCCGCGCTGGCCGGCAAGGCCGTTGGCTTCTTCTCACTGGAGATGGCCGCTCACCAGCTGGTGCTGCGTCTGATCAGCGCCGATGCCGAGATCTCCTTGCAGGCACTGCGCTCCGGACGTTTGACGCAGCAACAGGTGCAGACCATCATCCGCAAGGTAGACGATCTGATGCAGGCCCGGATCTTCATCGACGACTCGGCCGGCCTGACACCCGTGGAGTTTCGCGCCAAGGTGCGCCGCATGAAGGTGGAGCACAACATCGACATGGTGATGGTGGACTACCTGCAGCTGATGCATGCTCCCAAGGCCGAAAGCCGCGAGCGCGAGATCTCTACGATCTCCCATACGCTGAAGGCTGTGGCTAAGGAATTGAACATCCCGGTGATCGCTCTTTCCCAGTTGAATCGAACCCTTGAGCAGCGTTCGGACAAGCGCCCCATGCTTTCCGATTTGCGCGAATCCGGGTCCATCGAGCAGGATGCCGACGTGGTGATGTTCATCCACCGTCCGGAATACTACAAGATCGCCACATTCGAGGATGGCAGGTCCACGGAGAACATTGCCGAGATCATCATCGGCAAGCAGCGGAACGGACCTACCGGAGATGTGCGGCTCTTCTACCAGAAGGAGCTGGCTGCCTTCCACGACCTGTCGTACAGCTACGACCAGTTCGACGAGCCACAAGAGCCTGGGTTGATCGGCAGCGCACCGTTTTGATGCATGAGTGCATCAGTGCATGAGTGCATTAGTGCATGAGTGCATGAGTGCATGAGTGCATCAGTGCATGAGTGCATCAGTGCATGAGTGCATCAGTGCATGAGCTGCAGCTTCACCGGACACCGAGTGCCTGCCGGGAGGTTGCAGGAGCGGTCGCACGGCGTGACGTAGACGCGGGGGACGGCTGTAGGGAACTTGGTGTGCAGCCGGAGCAGGATGTCCTCTTCCAGGCGATACAGGTCTTCGAGGGTATAATCGTACGGCATCACCAGGTCTATCTCGATAAAGATGTCTCGGCCAGACTGACGCGTGTGCACGCTCTTGAACTCGCACATGCGGTTGGTGTTCTCGGCGATGATCGCCAGGATCTCGTACTGCATCTTGTCCGGTAGGGTCCGGTCGAGCAATTGCCGGAAGGCTTCGCGTCCATGTTTGAGTGGCGCTTTCAAGGTGATGATCACCAGCAGGATGGCGGCCACGGAGTCCAGCACGGCGGCGGTGTTCAGCCAGCCGAAGAACTGCAGAGCCCCGTTCACCAAAATGCCGGCCACAACGCCGATCTCGACCCACGAGTCCACGCGCCAGAGGTCGGCATCGTACTGCAGCATGGGTTGGTGGTATCGCTCGGCATACTTCTGCAAGCGCCGGGCCGTATTGCGCATCAGCACAAAACCCAGTGCTGCCCAGGCTCCAAGCAGTAGCGTATTGGTGTCGGCCGGCGGGTTGTCGATCACGGACACAGCATTGATCAACGTGAAGATGGTCACGGCGATCAGCAGGTTGGCGCTCACCAGGATCGCCAGGCTCTCGTACTTGCCATACCCATAGTTGAACGCCAGATCCGCCGATCGTGTGGATCGCTCCACAGCAGCCAGAAAGAGGAGTGAGTTACCGATGTCGATCAGGGCGATCAGACCGTTGGTCTGCACGATCAGCGAGTGTTCGACCAGGCCCAGCAGCAAGGACCCCACAGCCAGGATCACGCAGGCCAGGAGGGACAGCGTTGAGGCATGTAGCGGGGTGTCGCGACGCAGATAACGGGCGATCCGGCGTCGAGCAGTGGCGATCACATCGGTCATGGTACGAAGATAGGGGGCTTGCCACGTGCATTCGTCAACGCCGCTGCAACGTTATCGCATCACTACGACGTCGCCCGTAGGTGTACGCCCGATCACCAGCAGGAACTGACGCCGGTCCAGCGACCGCCACTCCGAGAGGGTCCCCGCAAACGCCATGCGACCCAATACGTCGTACGCCACCACGTGCTCGATGGCCTGCGTCGTGCGGTGATCTTCGTGGACGCCAACCGTGCCTTCCACGGTGAACGACCAGGTTGGACTCCAGGTGCCGTTGCCGACCTCGTTCTTGCCCCGAACCCGCCAGTAGTAGGTGCGTCCGGTCTTGAGCGCGCTCACGATGCGATACTCGTTGCCGGGACGCTCTTTCGAGACGGCGTCCGAATGGTCAGTCAACAGGCCATACTGAACTTCGTAGCCACCGTCGACCCAGGCATGCTCCTGCCACGTAAGTCGAGGACGCACCGGCTGATTCACTGCGCCGTCGGCGGGTAGGGTCAGCTCGATCGCCGGGGGCAGTCCGTAGGTCATGAATGCGACGGTCTCGGACCACGGACCCGGCACACCGGCAGCGAGAGCGCGAACACGAACTTGATACGTTCCGAGTGCTCGCGGCAGTGTGCACGTGAATGTGGTATCCGCAACATCGCTGGCCGCGCAGACCGGCGCACCGTCTGTCTCGTCGATCACTTCGATCTCGTACGTGATCGTCGCCGGACGTCCATTCTGCATCACGGACCGGTTCCATGTGATGCCGAGTGTGAGCGGATTGTCGCGCGAGTCCATCACGGGCTTGATGATCCGTGGCGCAGTTGGACGCGGTGTGCCGACGGTGAACTGCCACACACTGGACCATGGGCCGGCGGACGGACCTCGCTCGTAGCGGGCCCGCCAGTGATACACCTCGCCGTCGACGAGATCTTGTTGCAACACGGCATCTGCACCCTGTTGGCTCAACGTGATCACGTTCGCGGAGAAGTCTGCGGTTGTCGACACTTGGTACTCCACAGGACCTGAGCCCGGGGCGATCCGCAGGGTTGGGCGGAGCGGGACTTTGATGGCATGGTGTTCGGGAGATACCTGTCTCGGAGTCGTCAGGCCCATGTAGGTGGTGCTGCCGTCTGCCGACAACACATTGACCTGGTTGGGGTCGACGCCTTGATGGATCGTGGAGGTTCCATCCGGCCAATGGACCGCAACCATGTCGTACCCGGTTCCGGGTCCGATGCCGAAGTGCAGATCGGCACTCATTTGCGAGCAGCGGCCGCCGATCACGGTACCGGGCAACTGACGCGACAGTGGGGTCGTACCCAGCATCAGGCTCACACGAGCACCAGATCCGTCGGTCGGTATCGTGTTGGATGTGCTGTTCTTCAGGCGGATGGTCACACTGTTACCAACATCGTGCAGGTCGTTGCGGAACAGACGAACCTCGTGGCGTCCAGACGCAGCCAGCAGGTCCAGGTCGCCGTCGCGATCGAAATCGATCCGGCATCCCGTCCAGCTGCCGTGAATGAACAGACCTGTTTGCCAGGTCATGTCGACGAAGCGATCAGCCCCTTGCAGATAAAAGTGGGCCGGACGTGTGGCACCGGCGCCGTACTGTTCGTAGGAGATCTGACCGTGATACAGATCCTGGAGTCCGTCGTTGTTGAAGTCGCCAAAGCACATACCGGCATTCATCTCGCGGAAGGCCACTCCGTGCCAGGTACGCCGGCCTTGGGCAGACATCTGGTCCCAGTTCACAAAGCGTGGTTCGCTGGCGGTACCGGTGTTGCGCAGGATCAGTGAAGGGTTGGAATACATGCCGCGCTGATCCGGGTGGCCAAGGTTGCCCACGGCCAGATCCAGGTCGCCGTCGTTGTCGATGTCGGCCCAGTCGCTGCCCATACCGTGACCATAGTATCCCGAAGCCGCAGTTGGCACGCCGATCGCGCCGGTAGCTGCCGAGCGCTCGGTGAACGTGCCATTCTTGTTGTTGATGTACAACCGGTCTGGAGCCAGGCGGTAGGTGGCCACAAAGATGTCCGTGTATCCATCGTTGTTCACGTCGGCCAGCGAAGCACCCCACGTATCATGGTAAGGGGCTGGTTCTCCCGCCGCGATACCGGCGGCCGTGGTCACGTCGGTGAAGGTCCAGTCGCCGTTGTTCCGAAAGAGTTTATCCTGGAAGTAGGTCTCCTGGCCGCTCACTTCACGCCGACCGTTGGCGATGAACAGGTCCAGATCGCCATCGTGGTCGTAGTCCAGAAAGAGCGGCGTGACGGTGGGAGCATCGTTCACGTATCCGGACGACGGCGTCATGTTCGTAAAGGTGACCGTACCATTGGCGTCGCCATCGTTGC
>JANJTN010000100.1 GCA_024711065.1 bacterium | reverse complement strand
TCCAGCACCACCCCTTCGTCCGAGATCCGTTTGACCGTATCCGTAACCGCAACAGCCGGAACGCAGGCCCCATGCTGGATGGTTCCGTGGATCACGCGTTCGAACAGGGCCAGGCTGGCCAG
The DNA here is from genome assembly GCA_024711065.1 of bacterium. Classification (GTDB taxonomy): domain Bacteria; phylum Bacteroidota; class Ignavibacteria; order Kapaibacteriales; family Kapaibacteriaceae; genus OLB6. The sequence goes on along the minus strand of JANJTN010000100.1, from coordinate 9,140 downwards.
TGGCCGAACGGCATCGTGTACCAGGATCAGATCTGCCGCAAGGAGCGATGGGTGGGCTAGTGCCCGATGAATCGAGTACTGGCGTTCAAGGTCGCCCTCGATCCGATGCACGCGGTCATCGGTAATGGCTTCTGCGGCAAGCAAGGGCTCGAACCATGGGTCCTCCGCCGAGACGGCCACCACCACGCTACTGACCGAAGGCACGGAGAGCGCCAGCCGTATCGTGTGCGCCAGGATCGGCGATCCTCCAAGCACGTGATACTGCTTTGGCAGATCGCTGCCGAAGCGAGCACCGTGTCCGGCAGCCGGGATGATGATGGCGATGTTCATGGTGTTGGATCAGCGCAGCAACGGATGGTCGGACCGCTCGAAGCTACCGGTTTTGAGCACATCCATGATATGATGGTACCCCAGCTTCCGAGCGCGGAGAAATCCCAGCCACGCCATATCGGCAAAGCGTCCGTTCTTGAGGAGCTCCACCAACCATTCATTGGCGTGGTCGGGCTTTTCCTGCCGCATGCCGGCACCGACCTCCTGGAGCCACTTCCGATTGAACTTCTCTTGCGAACCAATGGTCGGACTCATGATGATCGGCAGACCCAGTCCGGCGTAGAAGGACAGCTCGCTGGGCTTGGTCCACAGGATGTCCGTGGAGCGGATCACGGTGTTGAAATCCCGGAAGTAGTCGTCCAGGTGATCCCGGTACAGCACGCTCACACGAGCCCCCTGCAATCCGCTGGCCGCAATGCCTTCGTGGAACACATCGCGAACGTCCGGACGCGTGCCGGCCACCAGGTTCAGCTGCATGGTTCCCTGGCGAAGCGGGTCGGCGAACGACCGCATCACGCGCAGGCCCAGTTCGGTCTGCGCGCCGGCGCCACCCACCGCATAGGTGATGGTAAGCACGCGATCGGCAGGTGGCTGGGTATGCGCGGCGCTGCCGAGTAGGGCATCGACACTGGTACCGAACGACGTGTGGAAGCGTCCGAGCGGATCGAGCATCTTTAGCCGCACGGCCAGGTCGTGCTTGAGTGTGGCCAACTCGCGTCCACCCAGCAACGCATCATCCAGTGGGAAGCCCGTAAGAAAGATCCGTTCTTCAGGTACTCCATAGGACTTCAGGCGCATCGCTGCTTTCCCGCAGGGGGCGAAGTAGTTGATGTTGGATTCCCATGGTTCCTTGGCCACCCAGACACGGTTCAGATCGGCATCGCAGATGATCGTGAAGATCTTTTCGTGTCCTGCCAGGTCGGCCGCGATGGCCGGCACATAGAAGCTTGTCAGCAGCGGCGCGCGATCCTGTGTGATGGTCTGTACAAGCCCCTTACCAAGACCCTTCTGGATCTGACGGTAGAGCATGTCCACCTGGAACGTACTGTCGGACAGGTTGCGAATTGGGTAGAGCGACGGGATATGCAGCAGTCGGTCCAACAGATTGAACACCGGCTTGCCGATCACCGGCAGGCTCTTGGCTCGGGAGAAGCCCTCGTACGCCTTCAGGTAGCGTTTCCACTGGGCGCGCTCCGCATCGGTAGTGTGCGGCGTATCACCGGCATTCAGGATACCCCCACGCGCCTGCTCCCGGAACGCATACGCAGCCCGTTGGTGACCATACCCCATATCTGCACTGGCAACCCACATGCTGCGAAGTTCGGGCATCTCCGGCGGAAACTCGGCACCGAGGAGGCATGGAGTGGGTAAATTTCGCGCTACGTTGTTCACACAGGAAGATCCCGGAGGGGGCTTGAGATCGTTCGAAGAGATCGAGGCGGATGTCTCGGCGGCGTGCACGGATCAGGATGTTGACGCGTTGGCTCGCCTGGCAACGGAGCTTGATGCCGTGGGGACGCCCTTGGCCGACGCCTTGGCGAGTCGATCCCGCGGGGTAGCCGACTATCTCCGGAGCAACAACTCTTCGGCGCTCGAGCACAGCAAGCGTGCACTGGAACTCTACGACACGCTTGGGGACCGTACCGGAATGGCCCATGCGTTGAACGACCTTGGAGTAGTGTATGACATTACGGGACGCAAATCGGCGGCGCTGGAATATTTTGACCGCGCGCTGGCACTGTTCGGCGAGGTAGGCGACCGCGTCGGCATGGCTAGCGCTCTGGTGAACATCGGCATCCTCCATTCCGATCTCGAAGAGCATGCCAAAGCATTGGAACAGTATCGCCGGTCGCTGGCGATCTACGAAGAGCTTGGCAACGAGCGCCGCGTGGCCGTTGTGACCGGCAACATGGGCATCGTGTACATGTCCACGGGTGACTATACCACAGCGCTGGACCACTTTCGCCGATCGATGGCGATCGGCGAACAGCTCAACGACCGCATCGGTGTTGCTTTTGCGTCAGGAAACATCGGCCTGATACATGCCAACCTGGGAGAGCCTGACGAGGCGTTGAATCAGGCCCGCCGCGCGTTGGCACTCTTTGAAGAGTTGGAGATACAAAGCGGCGTTGCCGCCACCCAAACCAACATCGGTGCGATCCTAGCCGACAAGGGGCAGTATGACGAAGCACTCGCGTGTTTTCATCGGGCGTTGGATCTGCGCGAAGCGTTCGGCGACTCAGACGGTGTGGCCCGAACCACCGGCAGCGTGATCGGCACCTACCTTCTCATGGGATCGAACGCCGAGGCCGAAGCACTTCTGGCTACCTTGGACCAGATGGCGATCAACGATCCGGAGGTGCGCATCGTTCGAGAACATCATCGTGCCACATTGCTTCAACGGGCCGGAGATCTGGAGGCTGCCGAAGCAGCTCTGCAACAGGCACTCGGCGAGGCGCGCCAATGTGGGTTGCGCTCCAAGATCGCCGAGTTACACAGAGCCCTACGCGAGCTGGCGCTCAAGCGGAACGATCTTGCCGGCTACGTTGAACACAACAACGAGTATACCCGCATCACCGAGGAGATCCGCGGCCGAGAGGTTACACAGCGCATGGCCATGATGGCGGCGGAGCGCAAGATGGAGTCCGAGCTGCGCGAGCGTGACAAGGAGCGCGCCTTGTTGTACGGTGCTCTGCCGGAAGCGGTTGCCACCCGATTGCTACAAGGCGAAACGGTGGAGGACCACTACGAGAATGCCGCGGTCCTCTTTGCCGACATCGTCGGCTTCACCACGCACACGTCGGCACTGCATCCTTCCGAGACGATCAAGGTTCTGGAAGATCTGTACAAGCACTTCGACGCTCTGTGTGCCGAGCATGGCGTAACAAAAGTGAAGACGATCGGGGACTCCTATCTGTGCTTCGCCCATGAGGGGAATGGGGAATCGGGAATGGGGAATGGTGCTGCAGAGCGCATCGCCGCCGTTGCTCTTGCCATGCAGAACGCAGACTTCTACTGGCCTACAGCACCAGCGAACAGCAACAGCGAACAGCTAACAGCATCAGCCAACAGCAACAGCGAACAGCTAACAGCTAACAGCAACAGCAACGGCAACGGCAACAGAATTAAACTCCGCATCGGTATCCATAGTGGTCCCGTTTCTGCCGGCGTGATCGGCACCGAACGCCTACAGTACGACATCTGGGGCGACACCGTGAACGTAGCCTCCCGCATGGAGAGCACCGGAGAGCCGGGGAGGATCCAGGTGTCTTCGGCGTTCGCCGAGCAGTTGCGGTTGCTGTTGGCTGTTGCTGAGAAAGAGGGAACAGCCAACAGCAACAGCCAACAGCAACAGAAGCTCACCGAGCGCGGCGAGGTGAGCGTCAAAGGCAAAGGCACCATGACAACTTATTGGCTGGAAGGCACAACATGAGATCTGAGTCTGACATTTACATGGACATTCAACGGGCAACATTGGTGAGCGACGCAGAAGCGCTTGAGCGTTGCGCCGATGAGCTTGATTCTTATGATTCGCCTAAGGCTAAGGCGCAGGCTGAGGGAGCACGAGGAGTAGCTTGTTTTCTAAAGGGCGATTTCAGCAGAGCGTTGGAGTATTTCCATCGGACGATTGCGCGAAACGAGAACAATCACGATGACAATCATGTTGCCTGGATTGAAATCAACATCGGAAATGTGTACCACTCTACCGGCGATTATCTTTCGGCGCACGTACACTACAATCGTGCACTTTCAGGATTTCAAGCATCTGGAGATCGACGTGGCGAGGCCACAGTCTTAGGCAATATTGGCAATGTATACACAAATATGGACGACTACCCCACTGCGCTCGAATACTACCATCGTGCGCTTGATATCATCGAGCCATTGGGTAACGACGCACTTTTAGCCAATACACTTGCCAATCTGGGCACCACGTACGCTATCTGTCACGACTACACAACGTCAACTGCGTATTTCAATCGTGCTATAGCGCTTTGCAGAACGTTTGGCGATCGGCCAGGAGAGGCTCATGGTATGAGCAACGTCGGTCTAACCTATGCTGAACAAGGGAACTACACCCTGGCACTAGAGTGCTACAACAACGCACTTATGATCTACGATGAATTGTGCTTTCGTCGTGATTCGGCGCGTGTCAGGATCAACATCGTAGAAACATATCTGAAGATGGGTCTTGACGATGTTGCACAAGCTGAGATGCCAAGAATTGACAACCTATTGTCCTCGCAAAGCGTGGAGCCCGGAGCGAGAAGTACGCACGCAATAAACCGTGCAACCCTTCAAGAACGCACGTACGATGTTGACGGTGCCATCACAACGCTAAGACTGGCCTTAGAAGAGGCCCAAACATTAGGGATGCGTTCGCATGCCACTACATTACATAAAGCACTCCGAGAGATCGCACTCAGACAAAACAACTTGGCCGAGTATGTACATCACAACAATGAATTTACACGCATTACAGAAGAGATCAGAGGCAAGGACACTGCAGCAAAAATGGCAATACAAGCCAAGCAGCGCGAGATCGATGCTGAACGACAACAAATTGAAAAACAACTCGCCGTTCTCTACTCTGCCCTTCCCAAACACATAGCCGAGAGAGTGGCCAGTGGCGAGCAGGTCAATGATCACTATGACAATGCCGCTGTGATGTTCCTCGACATCGTCGGATTCACTTCCAACACATCCCACATGCCCCCTACCGATGTTGTAAAGATGCTGGAGAGCATCTTTAGCACGATCGATAGTATCTGTGACAAACATAGCGTCACTAAGATCAAGACCATCGGCGACTCCTACATGTGTTTCGCCACTGAGGGGAATAGGGAATTGGATATTGGGAATAGCAGCGAGCAGCGAGCAGCGAGTCCTGAGCAGCGAGTGGCAGCCGTTGCACTAGCCGTACAGCAAACTGAATTCTACTGGCCCGGCGAAGCATCACCCGAAGGCTCACTCGAAAGACTCAGATTCCGCATCGGAATTCATAGAGGTCCGGCAACGGCGGGTGTGATCGGCACGCAGCGTCTTCAGTATGATGTATGGGGCGATACGGTGAATGTGGCGAGCAGGATGGAGAGCACCGGAGAGCCGGGGAGGATCCAGGTGTCTTCGGCGTTCGCCGAGCAGTTGCGGTTGGCTGTTGCTGAGAAAGAGGGAACAGCCAACAGCAACAGCCAACAGCAACAGAAGCTCACCGAGCGCGGCGAGGTGAACATCAAAGGCAAAGGCACCATGACCACGTACTGGCTGGAACCCTCCGAGTAAGCCCCTTACCGAACCTTGAAGCTGGCCATCGTGACAATGGCAAGGACAATGGCAACGATGTAGAAGCGCGTCACGATCTTGGACTCGTGCCAGCCGCTCTTCTCGAAATGGTGATGCAAGGGGGCCATCCGGAACAAGCGCTTGCCTTCGCCGCTTCTGCGCTTGGTGTACTTGAACCAGCTCACTTGCAGGATCACGGACACGGTTTCGGCGAAGAAGACGCCGCCAACGATCGGAAGGAGGAACTCCTTCTTGATCAGCACGCAGAGCACGCCAATGGCACCGCCCAGAGCCAGCGATCCCGTGTCGCCCATGAAGACCTGGGCCGGATAGGCGTTGTACCACAGGAAGCCTAGCGCGGCACCTACGATGGCGGCACAGAAAATGGTCAACTCAGCCGAGCCATGCAGGTGCATGATGTTCAGGTAGTCGGCAAAGAACGCGTTGCCGGAGAAGTAGGCGATCACGGCTAGGGTGAGTGCGGAGATACCCACGGTGCCGATACAGAGACCGTCGAGACCATCGGTGAGATTCACGGCGTTGGACGTGGCCGTGATGATGAAGATCACCACCGGGATGTACAGGATCCCGAAGTCGAAGTTCACCATCTTTTCGAACGGCACGGTGGTGAGCGTCTTGACGGAAGCCAGCGTAGGGTCGAACCATTCCGGGAAGAAATACACGCTGCCGCCCACGACCAGTCCGGTCAGGACCTGTCCAACGATCTTGTATTTGCCAATGAGACCGTTCGGATATTTTTTGACCACCTTCAGGTAGTCATCAAGAAAACCCACTCCGCCGAGCATGGCCGTGACCAGCACCGCCATCACCACGTACACGTTCAGGACGTTGCCCCACAGGATGGTGGGGATCAGCACGGCTGCCAGGACGATCAAGCCGCCCATCGTGGGTGTGCCGGCCTTGAGCGAATGCTGGCCGACCTCTTGCAGTTCCTTCTTGGCCTGCTCGCCGATCTGCATGCGCTTGAGTGCACGGATGATCCGGGGGCCCACGAGCACCGAGATCAACATCGCAAAGATCGCCGCGGCGGCCGCGCGAAACGTGACATACTGGAACAGGTTGATCCCGGGGATGTCTCCCATGGACTTCAACCATAGTGCCAATTGATAGAGCATGTACTTCCCCCCGGATGCGTCTACCGCGAAGTTAGAACCTTCCCCGGCAATTCACCCGGCAAGCTAGCTTCCCCGGCAACTCACCCGGCAAGCTAGCTTCCCCGGCAATTCACCCGGCAAGCTAGCTTCCCCGGCAATTCACCCGGCAAGCTAGCTTCCCCGGCAACTCACTTTGCGTCGACGACCGTCACCTTGTGCATCAGGTACTTGACGATCCCATTGGGATAGCCTCGGATCTCGGCGATCACATTGTACCCAAGCTTTCGGTAAAACTCTGGTGCTTGGAAGCTGAGCGTGGTCAGGTAGAAGATCCTGCAATCGCGAGTTCGTGCATGTTGTTCGAACTCCAAAACCAACCGGCGGCCAATACCGTGGTCGCGGTGGTCTTCGCTGACCCACAGCTGTAGGAGTTCGCAACATGCGCCCCAGGTTCGCCCGATCGCTCCCCCCACAATGGCGCCAGAGGCATCTACGGCTACGGCAGCCAGTGGGCTGACGTCGTGCAGTGGAGCTGAAGCATGATTATGAGCTTCGAGTCCGGTGTCCACAGCCCGCAGCTGCTCTGGGGTAGGCGTATCCGTGGTCACGATGGTAAACATGATCGAACTCCGTACTAAAGACGTGGAAGGCTGCATCACCGAGCTTCCCCGGCAACATCACCCGGCAAGCTAGCTTCCCCGGCAACTCACCCGGCAAGCGAGCTTGCCGGGTGAGGTGCCGGGTGAGTTGAAGGGTGATGTTACCGAGGGGCTACTCCCTCAGGATCTTCTGCATGGCCTTACCCTTCGCCAGCTCGTCGATCAGCTTGTCCAGCCATCGGATCTTCTGCATCAACGGGTCCTCCACATCTTCGACCCGAATTCCGCACACCACACCGGTGATCAACGACACCTTTGGATTCAGGAAGGGGGCTTCGGCAAAGAACAGTTCGAAGCTGACCTCATTCTTGATCTGTTTGGACAGCTCTTTCTGATCGTACCCCGTCAACCAGCAAATGATCTCATCAACCTCATCCTTGGTGCGACCCTTCCTCTCCGCCTTGTTGATGTAGGCAGGGTAGACCTTGGCAAAGGGCATATCGAAGATGCGGTGGGTCATGAGTCTGGAGCGTGGATGAGGGCTGTAGTGGTTAGTCGATGATCCCGGCAGATCGATGCCGGAGGACAACATGCATTGCCTGTTCTGAGGCTACGCTCTCCACGCAGGTATAGCCAAGCGACGGCAGGTCAAGTCCTTGAAAGAGTGGTTCGCCCCTTCCCAAGAGAATGGGGGAGATCACAATGTGCAGTTCATCAACAAGACCTTCGATCAGGTACTGCCGGATGGTGCTAGCGCCACCGCCGATGCGCACGTCCTTGCCTGCTGCTGCGTTCTTGGCACGCTCAAGTGCATCGTGGATGCCGCCGGTAACGAAATAGAACGTGGTACCACCTTCCATCTCGAGCGGTGGACGCTCATGGTGGGTCAGCACGAAGGTTGGTACGTGATACGGAGGCTCATCTCCCCACCAACCCTTCCATTCCAGATCCGGCCATGGACCGCGGATCGGACCGAACATATTCCGACCGAGGATCCACGCTCCAACATTCTGAAAGCCGCGTTGAGCAAAATCATCATCGATACCTGTTGAGCCTTCATCCTTGCCCAGTACCAAGTGTTGGAAGGTACGAGTGGGGTAGAACCAGTGGTGCAAGTCAGATCCGCCGACACCAAGTGGGTTGTCGAGGTCTTGATCCGGTCCTGCCCCATACCCATCCAATGAGATGGCGAAGCTCTCAACGCGAACTCGTGTCATTCCGTGTCCTCGACTAGCGTCACATGTGGTAGGAAGGGAGGCACCGTCTTCTTCAACAGCCGGATCAGATCCGGATCCATGAAGTCGTAGTTGTCGGGTATGTCCAGGCAAACGACCTTCTTGTGCTTGAGAGACCTCTGAAACTTACTGGACATCTTCCGCTTGTGAACGCTCTCCATCACGAAGATGATATCAGCCCACTCGACCAACTCAGTTGAAAGGGAGCTTTCGGCATCGTTGTTCACGCCGGCGGAGGCCACATCGACCCCGGGATAGGTCGAAAAGATCTGCTCAGCCGTAGGGCTTCGGAGCTTGTTCTTACCGCAGACGAAGAGCACGTTCATCATCGAAGTAACAATAGTTATCGTCAACCTTTGTTCTTCTCATCCCACAGCATGGGCTCCCACAGCTCCACTTTGTTGCCGTCGGGATCCATGATCCACGCGAACTTGCCGTTCTCGTGCGACTCCGGTCCACCCACCACCTCTACCCCAGCCCCCTGCAACTGATCTAGCAGCGCAACAAGATCATCCACTCGGTAGTTGATCATAAAGGGTGCCTGGGAAGGGGCGAACCATTCGCTGCTGGGTGAGGCT
>JANJTN010000057.1 GCA_024711065.1 bacterium | reverse complement strand
TGCTCGCCCCCTGCGACCAACGGGAGCCCTCTGCGAGCTTGCTCGCCCCCTGCGACCAGCGGGAGCCCCTGCGAGCTTGCTCGCCCCCTGCGACCAGCGGGAGCCCCTGCGAGCTTGCTCGCCCCCTGCGACCAACGGGAGCCCGCTTGCGAACGAAGTGAGCCTGCGTAGTTTCTTCTTTCCGAAACTGAATGCAATGGATATGAAGCAAGCTTGTCGATTGTTGGTCCTTCAGCACGTCGTTGTTGCCGTTGCGGTCTTCATCGTTGCCAGCTCGGTAATGTTGGCCCAACGCTCCCTGCTCCGTTCCGGTCCCATGCTGGGCCACGCCGACATGCGCGAGGCTCGCGTCTGGGTGCAGACCACGCAACCGGCATTGGTCGGGATGACGTACCATGATCGTGAAACACCGGCGCAGGTGTTTACTGCGACACCGGTACAGACAACGCACGAGCGGGCACTCACGGCCGTGCTCGTGGCCGACAGTGCCGAGCCCGGACGCACCTACGCGTACACGGTCACTATCGACGGGCAGCCGGTGAGTGTATCCTATCCAACCACCTTCCACACGCAGCCGGTGTGGAAGTGGCGGTCGGATGATCTGCCCTCGGCCAGCGTGATGATCGGCTCGTGCTTTTATGTGAACGAAGAAGGGTACGAACGCCATCGCAACGGACAGGAAGCGGGTTACGGTTCGGAGTTCGAGATCCTGCAGGCAATGCAGGCCACACCCACCGATGCCATGCTGTGGCTGGGCGACAACGTTTACCTGCGCGAGCCAGACTGGAACTCGCGCTCCGGGATCCTGAAGCGCTTTTCCCACACACGGGCCTTCCCGCTGCTGCAGCCGTTTCTGGCATCTCGCGCCCACTATGCGATCTGGGATGATCATGACTTTGGACCCAACAATGCGGGTGCGTCCTTTTGGGGAAAGGGGCTCACCCTGGAAGCGCACGAACTCTTCTGGGCCAATCCCAGCGTGGGCCTGCCGGGACTGCCGGGGATCATGACGTCGTTCGAGTTGATCGACATGCAGTTCTTCCTGCTCGATGACCGCTGGTACCGCACCACCGAAGGGATCACCGACGGCCGCAAGCAGATCCTCGGTCAGCAACAAGTAGACTGGTTGATCCAGGCCCTTGCAGCGTCGACGGCAACATTCAAGGTGATCGCCGTGGGTTCGCAATTCCTGACAACAGATCAGAGCAAGGAAGCCTTCGTTCATGCCCAGGAAGAGCGCCTGCAGATCATCGAACGGATCACCGCCAACAAGAGCCGGGGCGTGGTGTTCGTAACCGGCGACGTGAACGGAGCCGAACTCAGCAGACTCGATCGACCCGGAACCTATCCGTTGTACGACTTCACCTCGTCCAGCATCACTGCCGGGTCCAACGCCAGGATCGCCGAACAGGTCAATGCCTATCGCATTGTGGGTACGGCCTACGGTGGACATAACTTTGGGACCCTTACCGTAAGCGGCCCTCGCAAACAGCGCGTGCTCACGCTGCGGCTCCATGATGCCACAGGGAAGGAAGTATGGCAACGCTCGCTGAACGAATCGGATCTGCGCTAACGCTGCTGATCGGGCTGTCGGTCTGCCAAGCGGGCGCACAGCAGCGCCCCGCTGTCCAACAGCCGGACTCCTCGCATATCGCTGCCGCGCGGGACCTGGTTCGTTCACTGCCGGATTGGCCTGCGTGGACGGAGTTTGTTAGTGTCGGGCCGGCCGAACCATCGAAGTACGGCTCCAATGCGTCTCCCGACCGCCTTCCCCATGTTGCGCTCACGGGCTTCGATCCTGCGTCGCATCGCGTGATCGAAGCCGTGGTCGACCTGTCGACCAGTCAGGTTGCCCTCACCACGGTCGACCGCATTCCAATGACCACGGGTGCAGACTTTACCCGCTGCGACTCGGCCGTAAAAGCAGACCCGCGCTGGCAAGCGGCCGTTGCCCGTCGCGGATTCACCGACCCTGATGCCTTGATCGTGGATGGTTGGGCCAGCGGGATCGTGAACGACGGGTCGGGACGCCGCCTGGCTCGCGGGATCACCTATGCCCTTACCGACAGCATAAACCAGTACGACCGTCCACTCGAAGGGATCATCTGTACGGTGGATCTGGACTCTCGAACGGTGATCGATGTGGTCGATCACGGTGTACGCCCCATGGCGCCCGTCAACGAGACATTCGAGCGCCTTCGCTTCACGCGAGAACCCCTTGTCCCGCTTACGATCCGTCACGACCAACAGCCGTTCTCCATCAGCGGACAGCGTGTGGAATGGCAAGACTGGTCGTTCGCCTACCTGGTGCATCCTCGCGAAGGCGTTGTGCTGTACGATGTACGCCGCAGGATCGATGGAGAGGAGCGATCGGTGGCCTGGCGGATCGGCCTTTCGGAAATGGTCGTGCCCTATGGTGACACTTCAGCGGCTTGGGTCTGGCGCAATGCCTTCGATGTTGGTGAGTACGGTGTTGGCGTCTGCTCGTGGTCCTTGGTCCGAGGCGCCGATGTGCCCGAGGAAGCCGTCCTGCTCCCGGTTCCGGCCATCGATCGGAGTGGCGGGGTGTCCGTGGTCTCGGATGTGGTGGGGATCTATGAACGCGATGCCGGTATGTACGTGCGTCATCGCGACCCCGCAACGCAACAAGCCATTGCCATTCGCGGACGAGAGCTCGTCGTTACGCACACGGCTACCGTTGGCAACTACGACTATGCCATCAGCTACATCTTCGGACTCGATGGTGCCATCCGCGTCGAAGCACGGCTCAGTGGCATCCTGTTGGTGAAAGGGGCTGGCCAGGATGCCGAAATGCCCATCGCGCCGAACCTGGAAGCCCCTTTCCATCAGCACTTTTTCAACTTCAGGCTGGACCTCGACGTGGATGGGACCGCAAACTCCGTGCACGAACTGGACGCCTGGTCACCACCAGCCGGGAGCTCGGAGAATCCTCGCGGGAATGCGATCATGCTGGACGACTTCGAGTACCTCCACGAGAGTGAAGCTCGATCGGAAGTGAATGCCCGTGCCTCGCGAAGCTGGGCCGTGGCCAACACCGAGCGGCTCGGCGTGAATGGAAAGCCCACAGCCTATATGCTGATGCCGGGAGGCAATGCATTCCCGTATCTGGATTCGATGGCACTGCCGCGCCGCCGAGCCCGCTTCATCGATCATCATTTCTGGGCAACGGTCTATCGCAACGACGAGCTGTATGCCGCCGGACCGTATCCGAATCAGAGTGGGGGAGGTGAGGGGCTGCCACACTACATCGCCGACAACGCACCGTTACATGGACGCGACGTGGTGGTGTGGTACACGATGGGGATCACGCATATCACCCGCCCGGAAGACTGGCCGATCATGCCGGCCCATGTGGTCGGGTTCACACTGATGCCGATGAACATCAGCACGGCACAGCGCTGAAGCGTTAGTCTTCGTACCGAAGGTGCTTGATGTCCTCGCCCTCGTCGCCGATGTGCATCATGGCTTCGATGCCGATGTCCAAGTGCAACTGGGCGAACCGCTCGGTCACAGAGCGATCGGACTCCTCGGTCTTGATGCCTTCCGGCATGATGGGCACGTCACTCACCAGCAACAGCGCACCACGCGGGATGCCGTTCTTGTGACCGACGATAAAGATCGTGGCCGTCTCCATGTCGATCGCCAGGCAGCTCAGCTGCTTGAGACGCTCCCGGAAGTCGGCATCCCATTCCCAGATCCGGCGGTTGGTGGTGTACACCACACCGGTTCGATACTCCTGGCCGCGGCTCAGCACCTTGTCGGACACGAATTTGTGCAGTTTGAATGACGGCAGCGCCGGGACCTCCGGCGGGAAGTAGTCGTTGCTCGTTCCATCACCACGGATCGCAGCGATGGGTAGTACGAAGTGTCCGATCTCGGTCGACTCTTTCAATCCGCCGCACTTGCCAAGGAACAGTACGCCCTTGGGTTGCCGCGCCACCAGCAGGTCCATGATCAACGCCGCATTCGGCGAACCGATCCCGTAGTTGATGATGCTCAGGCCATTGGCGTTGGTGGCGGACTGCATCGGCCGGCCACGACCCATGATCTCTGCGTTGAACCGCTCAGCAAAGGCATCCACGTACGAGCTGAAGTTGGTCAGCAGGATGTAGTCTCCCAGCGCGCCCACTGGTGTACCGGTGTAGCGGGGTAACCAGTTCTCGGCGATCTCTCGTTTGGTAAGCATACCGGAAAGTTAGGGCACGAGCATCGTAGTTTTGTTGTAATGTCCTTGCTCGAAGTGCTGGCCCGTGCGGAGCACGCCCTCCGCCCAACGCTTTCGGCCCTCCCGCCGAAACTGGCCACACGCCTGTTCTCTGCCGGTCGCACGGCATTTTCCAAGCGGTTCGCCAAGGAGCTCCCGGCTGGACGCGAGATTCGCTTTGAGCCGACGATGGCGTGGGGACTCAAGTTTCAGGCACCGCTGTGGAACGCGGCCGGGATGTTCAAATCCGGTGAAGGATATGCGGTGGTCAGCCGGCAAGGGGCTGGTGCCTACGTTGCCGGAACCACCACCAGCCGGCCTCGCACCGGGAACGTGCTCGATGGAATTCGCTGGCCGGCGGCGGTCTACGCCCGTTCTCATAGTGCTTCCAACTGGATGGGTCTGCCCAACGAAGGTCATGCCGTTGTCGCCCAGCGCTTGGCTCGGCTAGAAAGGGTCCCGGGCTGCCCGATCGGTGCCAGCGTGTCGGCCCAACAGGAGCTGGACGAGGCCACAGCCCTTCAAGAACTGATCGACGGCCTGGTGCTGTACGAACGGGCAGGCGTGGACTATCTGGAATTGAACGAGAGCTGCCCTAATGTGGAAGGGCATGCCGGGGGTCCTGTGCTGGATGCCGGACTCCTGCGCCGGCTACACGTGATCCGCGATCAGTTCCTTCGTACCAGACGTCGCCCCTTGCCGGTCGTGGTCAAGTTCAGCACGGATACCGAACTGTCTCAGGTGCCGGAACTGATCCGAACATTGATCGAGCTGGAGTTCGACGGCGTGATCCTGGGCAACACCTCCACACGCTATGCGCAACATCGAACGCAGATCCATCCGGCAGACCTTGGGGTGTACGACCATTTTACGCAGACATTCGGAGGGGGCTTGTCCGGTGCCGTGGTCAAAGCGGACGCCCTGGCACTGGCCACGGAAGCTGTTCGCGTAGTGCGCAGCCTGGAGCCGCACCACGAATTTCACGTGATCCGATGCGGCGGTATTGCCTCTGCTACCGACCTACTCGAATCTCAACGAGCAGGCATCCTGCTCAACCAGTGGTATACTGGCTATTACGAGGCCTTTGCCCGACACGGCCACGACCTATACGAGAGCCTATCGGTCGATCTCCAGTGAGTCTCGCTTCCGTGTTAGCGTAACGCTCACCGAATCAAAAAAGGCCTTGAAGAGCTCCGGCGATCGTGCGTTGGCACGAAGGGCTTCGTCGAACTCCGCCTGCTCATAACCGTTGGCCTTCAGGATGGAGTCTACCACCTGTTGAACGCGCACCGAATCCCCGTAACGCTGGCGTGCCACCACCACATTGGCATATGTTCGCACCAATTCCGGGTCGGGAACAGAGGCATCGCTGCAACCGATCACTACACAGGCAGCGATCACCGCTGCTCGAGAAATTCGCGCGTTAGCCATACAAGTTCATTCAGGATCATGGCCGTTGCCCCCCAGAGCGGGACGGTGGGGTGGATGTGCCATTGTGGAACGTCGACGGTGACTCCGCCGATCGAACGAGGTCCGGTGCGCAAGCTACGCGAATCGGTAAAGTTGGACAGTGGTACATCGAAGATCTCCGTGACCTCGCGCTCGGAGATCTGGTAGCGATCCGGTGGACGCAGCATGGCCACGTATGGCGTAACCGCCGAGTTCGAAGGAGGGATGTAGATCGGCGACAGTGTCCCCAGCACCACCACGTCGTGGGGTACCACGCCGGTCTCCTCCTCCAACTCCCGCAGGGCGGCTTCACGCGTGGTCTCGCCGGCATCCACGCGTCCACCCGGGAACGAGATCTGTCCACGATGGCTGCGCAGCGCCTCGCTCCGCAGCGTGAACAGCACACTCGGCAGCGCATGCGTACGCACCAGCAAGGGCACCACCACCGCGCTCTGACGGGCTTCCGGCGGAGCCCCCTTCAACCGCTCTTCGGCATCGGGGACAGCCGGGATCAGTTCGCGATGCGCGGCCCGTCCGGGAAGGGGCTCGGCTAGGCGTGTACGGAGATAGGTCTCTAGATCCACACCGCGAAACTACGCCGATGTAACGCAGAGTAGATTTGTACATGTTGCTCTTTACTGAACTGATCGCTTCGCTAGAGGACGCAGAGATCACGGGTCTCTCCGATGTGGCCGTGCAACGCATCGTTGCCGATTCGCGTGAGGTGCAACCGCAGGACCTGTTCGTGGCCGTGCGCGGAAGTGCGATCGATGGCCACGACATGATCGCCGAGGCCGTAGAACGCGGGGCTACGGTGGTGGTGGGGGATCGGCACATCGCCGAGGTGGACTTCGGGCACCATCATAGCCACCGCTCGATCGAAGTGACGTACGTCCGCGTACCGAACAGTCGCACGGCTCACGCCGCACTCCTGCGAGCCACCCGCCCGGAGATCCGTCGGGCTCTGGCTGCGATCCGCTTTATCGGGGTAACGGGAACCAACGGCAAGACCACCGTAGCCACCGTGCTCGAACAGTGTCTGCAGCTTCTTGGTGAACCGGTGGCATTCATCGGGACCACAGGCTATCGGTTCGGAGCACAAGAGATCGAAGCCACGCATACCACACCCGATGTGGAGCGATTGTACGGGCTGATCGTACAGGCCTTTGAACTCGGTCTAACGTCCATCGTGATGGAGGTCAGTTCCCACGCGCTGGATCAAGATCGGGTGGATGGCCTGCCGTTCGCAGTGGCGGCATTCACCAATCTGACGCGCGATCATCTGGACTACCATCAAACGATGGAAGACTACGCTTCGGCCAAGCAACGCCTGTTCACGGGGCTGGCTCCGACCTCGATCGCCGTGTTGTGTGGAGACGATCCCTGGGCAACGTTCATGAAGCGGGACTGTCCGGCCGAACGCATCCTGATGGTGGGACGTGCGCCGGAGAACACTGTTCGCATCACGAGTGAAGAGGCCGCCCTCGACGGCAGTCGGTACACGTTGGATGGGCTACCTCTTGAAACACGCCTGGTAGGAGCGTTCAACGTCTTGAACACCGCTCTGTGCGCAACCATCCTTCGTGAGCTGGGCTACGATGCCTCCGCGATCCAACGATCGATCGCAGCTGCCGCCGGAGCCGCTGGACGCCTGCAGCAGATCCGACTTCCGAATGGAGCGCTGGCTGTTGTGGACTACGCGCACACACCCGATGCTCTGGAGAATGCGCTGCTGACGCTCCGTCCATTACTTGCCGGTACGTCTGGCCGACTGCACGTGGTGATGGGCTGTGGCGGTGAGCGCGACCGCGGCAAGCGCCCGATCATGGGCGAGATCGCCGCGCGTTGTGCCGATCAGGTGTGGATCACGTCCGACAATCCTCGGCGTGAAGGTCCGGCAGCTATTATCGACGAGATCCTGGCCGGCATTCCGGAGCAGATCGCCGGTAGCCAAGCCGTCCGCGTGATCGAAGACCGCCGTGCGGCGATCACTGAAGCGTGCCTCTCGGCTGCCCCTTCGGACATCGTATTGATCGCCGGAAAGGGACACGAGAACTATCAGATCATCGGCACTGAGCGGCATCCCTTCAGCGATGCCGAGGTGGTAGCTAGCGTCAGGTAAGCAGTCCGATCAAGCGGCACTGTGCATCTTTTGCGCAGCATCAAAGAGATCGACCTGGATCTGCAGATTCATCCAGAATTCAGGCGTCGTATCAAGCTCGTGTGCCAGTAGCAGCGCCGTCTCCGCCGTCATGTCGCGCTTGCCGTTAATGAGCGTGTTCACACGTTGTAACGAGATGCCGAGCCGTTTTGCCAGCTCTACTTGGGTCATGTTCAGCGGCACCAGAAACTGTTCTTGCAGGATCTCACCTGGATGCGTCGGGCGTCGATGTAAAGGTCTCATGTCGGTCACGTGTGATAGTCGATAATGCGCACTTCCTCGGCATTTCCGGCAGCCCATCTGAATACGAGACGATACTGACGGTTGATGCGGATCGAATGCAGTCCATGAAGGTCTCCGCGCAGCTTCTCCAAGTGATTGGAGGGGGGCGAACGGAGGTCTTGCATTGTGGTGGCGGCATTCAGCATGTCGAGCTTCTGGAGCGCTACACGGTGGATCTCGATCGGAATCGTTCGAGCGGATCGCGAGTCAACGCCATGAAACAGGTCCTCCGTGGCTCGATCACCAAATGAAGCAATCATGCATCAATTTAACGACATACCGCTAAGCGTGCAATGTGTGCCAGAAGGGCTACCGTCCGCTGAACCGCACGCCGATCTGCACTACGGTTGTTGGTTGTGCCGTCAGCCACGCCACCTCGTCCCAGGTATGATCGGCCGCGGCCACCACGGCGATCACGGCGCGCTCGGAATGGAATCGGATCGCAGCTTCAGCGTGGGCTTCGTGCGGCACCACAATGTCGTCCGGAGCGCCGAACCGGTCACGGAAGATCGGGAAGGAAATGTAGTACGACGCGCCGGCCTCCACCACGCGAGATAGCGTCCAGTCTACCTGTCCACGCGCCCACACAGCCCCCTGCAATCCTGTCCACGACCCAGTGCGGATCGAATCGGGCGTGCGATAGTCGTCATTCACCACATACCACTCCGCGCCGCCCGTTACTCGGAGGCGCCCCAGTGGCGTTGTCAGGGCAGGGGAGACGACCATCGCCATGGGACCTGAGACGATCAGCACACGCCGCGTGGGTTGGTACGACGGGTCATCCGCATCGTCTGGCGGTTCGGAATTATCGATCTCGTGCTTGCATCGATGGAACCATCCGGCCTGAAGGGTTAAGGGGCTGGCCCGCAGGTGCACCAACAGCATCTCTTCCCAGCGCGCGGTTCGCGGATTGAATCCCAAGGCGTTCTTCGAACTTGCCGTGAGTTCGGAGTGGAACTGCAGCGAGGTGGTGATGGCGGCGGTGGAGTCTTCGCCGAACCTGAAGGGTTCGATGCCGCCGTGCATGCGGTATTGCCATGCCTGCTCGTCTTCGTACGAGCCCCAGCCTCGGAAGGCTTCGGCTGCGAACCAGGCATCGGCAGCAACGCCAGGCGCGGCACGCACGTCGAGGGGTTCGACCAGGACGGTTCGAGACGGCTTGATCTGAGCCAACATCGGCTGGCCCGCGCCACACAGCAGAGATGTCAGGATCAGCCACGGAAGGGTTCTCATGGGGCCAACATGCAAAAAGCCTCCGAAGTGGAGGCTCTTTGAATGCGACAGTGGGATCGGACACCGCACGGCGCCGTCCGCAACGAGGACTACTCTTGCTCTTGCTGGGCGCGGTGTTGACGGCGGGCAGCCTTCAGACGCGACATGCGGCGCTCGACGCTCGGCTTGGTAAAGAAGGCGCGCTTCTTGAATTCGCGCAGGACGCCAGAACGCTCATACTTCTTCTTGAAGCGGCGCAGTGCACGGTCGATCGACTCGTTGCTTTGGATGGTGACGCCAATAACGGGCATCGGATACCTCAGAAATGATTTTAGAATGAATTATCTCAGATTCTCGACCAGGCGCTTGTCCTTGTTCTTCTCGAAGTGGACAAGCAGGGAAGCGCGACCGTTGGACATGACCTCTTTGGACCGGACGATGCCAACATCGTCCCAGGTCTTGTGATAGATCACGTCGCCGATCTGATACTCCGAACGCGGCGTATACTCTTTCGAATCCTCACGCGCCAGTTTGATCTGCGTCATCGCCTTCTCGGCCGACGCTTGCAGAGCATCCAGATTGATCAGCTGCGAGTGATGGCTCACACTGCAACGAGCCCACTGCTGGCGTCCGTTCTCTGTTTCCAGCGGCTCGCCGATCAGCTCGTGCTTCGTGTCCTTCATTAGAAACGGCGAATACAGCACAATGTACTTCGCCTTGCGCTTGGTCTTCTTCTTTGCGGTGGTCTCTTCTGCGGAATCGGTCGTTGCGGACTTCTTGGTCCCAGCCATGCTGGCTCCTCTGCGGTTCTCTATTTTATCGGGACTTCAAAGATACGGGTTGCTGTGGACAAATCCAAGACGCGAAAGGGGCTCACTAGGAGCCCCCTTCGTATCTCTAACGTGTTGAGTGGTTAGCGGTTAGCGGTTAGCGTCTAGCGTCTAGCGTCTAGCGTTTAGCGTCTAGCGTCTAGCGTTTAGCGTTTAGTGCCCGTCGCCCGTCGCCCGTCGCCCGTCGCCCCTCGCCCCTCGCCCCTACCTCTCCTTCGCCAGCTTGGCTTTGAGCTTTTGGATCACCGGTACCGGCGTTGGGTCCACCTTGTTCTCCAGGGCCAGGTGGTAGGACACCCAGTCGCCCAGATAAATGGCCGTAAACATCCGCGATAGAAGGGACTTGCCAGTGCCCTGCACAGTGGTGACGCCGCCCACCGAGGTCTTGATGATGCTTTGCAGCGCCTTGAACCGGATCTGGTTGCGGACGTGATCTTCGGGGTCTTCGAGCAGGATCACCTGGAAATTCTTGAGTTTGCCGGACGGGTGTTGCCAGCCGTTGATCTCGTTGTGGTTCATTTCGGGAAGCAGATTTCCGAAGGCTACCTGCTTGGCATTCTCCTGGATCTGGCCCCTCCAGCGGAGGTTCACGGCATCCATCCGGTCCGACGCCGAGTAGATCACCGGGAGAGCCCCCTTCAACTTCTTGGCAATGGCTACCGCAGGGTTCTTGGCGGCTTTGGAGAGGTACAGGTCGCGTAGGCCTTCCAGCTCGCGGACGGTTTCGTTGATAGCGCGGGTGTTGGCGCGGCTGCCGCGTGAATCGAACGACCCATATCGGCCCATGGCCACAAGCAACGGGAAGAACGAGTATGCCAGCGCGCAACGTGGCTGGTATCCCGGAGGAATGTTCACCACCGGCACACCGTAGGTCACGCTCTTCTGTCCCAGCGTACCGCCCGTGGTGATGGTGAGCATGCGTACGGTCTTTTTGCGAACCTGCTCAAATGCCGAGAGGGTCTCCTCGGTCTCTCCGGAGTAGCTGCTAAAGATCGTATTCGTATCCTGATTCAACCAGCCCGGCGCTTCGTACGTGCGGTGCACGGACATGTCGATGTGGCTGCCCCAGTCTGTAGCGGAGAGATAGCTGCGAAGCAGGTCTCCGCCGATCGCCGAACCGCCTAAGCCGAATACTGCATAGCGGTTAGAAACGGGAGCCTGGCGCCAGATCGGACACTGTTCGCCGATCTCAACGGCTTCTTTGATCTGTTCGGGGAAGTTATAGAGTACATCGAACATCCCCCCGGTGTCGATCTGTGGAGCCGGATTTCTCGGCATGGCGGTCCTTAAAGAGATTGAGTGCGAATGCAGGGGGCGAATATAAACTGTCAGGTCACCTGGACAATAGCCTTGCGTGAAAAAGCCTCAGAAAAGCGCTAACTTCCTTGATTAGCTGCATGTTATTCAGAGAACCCAAATGAACGTCTCCCGAAGCCTTCTTGCGATGATCCTGTCCGTGTGGGTAGCCGCAGCTCCATCAGCTCCTAGCGCCGAACAGCCCGTTGCCCTCAGGATCCATGCGCTCCTGGGAGGAGAGGCCTTTGCCTACGGTACCGTGCACACGGACCCAACCACCACCTACGTCTACCGGCTCACCGACTTGCGGTATTACCTGTCAAAGATCGCCGTGATCCATGATGGCGGCCAGGTAACGGAGTTCCCGGATCTGTATGTGCTGGTCGACCTTGCTCGGCAGGTACAGGACTATCCGATCGGCACCCTGAACGTGGAGTCGGTCGAAGGTTTGCGCTTGTCCATCGGAGTCGACAAAGACCGCAACCACCAGGACCCAACGCTCTATCCGGCAACGCACCCACTGGCGCCACAGCAGCCGACCATGCATTGGGGATGGGCTGCTGGGTATCGATTCTGCACGATGGATGGATATGCAGGCCCGATGGGATCGCAGCCATCAACGCGCTTCGAGGTTCACGCCGTCGGAGATGAACTCTACAAGACGATCACGTTGGATGTCGCTACCGTCTACGAAAACGGGAAGCTTGTTCTGCAGCTCAATGCCGAGTATGGCAACCTGCTGGATGGTATCCAGGCCCAGTGGGGCCCTCTTACCCATGGTTCCGAGGGTGAGGCTGCCGTCCTGATGCAGAACTTCGCCACCAAGGTCTTTTCCGCACCAGTGGTATCGGTGGACGAACAGTTCACAGCCCCTCACCTCCAGGTGTGGCCCAACCCAGCGTCGGACCAGTTAGTGGTGCGCACATCATCCGCCGAAGCACAGATCCGAGTAGTGGATCTTACGGGACGCGTGTGCTGGAGTGGCACGGCCTCC
Organism: bacterium; assembly: GCA_024711065.1. Taxonomy (GTDB): domain Bacteria; phylum Bacteroidota; class Ignavibacteria; order Kapaibacteriales; family Kapaibacteriaceae; genus OLB6. The sequence continues at coordinate 3,216 of JANJTN010000057.1, read as the reverse complement.
AACGGTCAGACAGCCGTTCCGGCGTGGGACATTCCTGCCGGATCGTATCTGCTGATCGTGCAAGATGGCCAGGGCCGTACGAGCACGGAGCGCATCGCCGTCTTGCACTGATCCATCGTGAAGGCAAGGATCTCCGTCTATCTGGTGGTGATGTGCAGTGTGCTTGCCGCCTGCACCGACTCCCAAGCTCCAGTGCCAACCGATCCTGGTGTACTGCCGGGGTTCGCTGCCATGGTGTATCCGGCCGACAATCAACCGTCGGCGGCACGGATTGAGCTGGGACGTCGATTGTTCTTCGATCCAACGTTGTCACGCGATGGGTCGGTCTCCTGCGCCAGCTGTCACCATCCGGACAAGGCCTTTGCCGACGTCCGGGCCGTGAGCCCGGGTGTTGAGGGACGTCTCGGAACTCGCAACGTACCCTCCGTGATCAACGTGGGATATCAGCCGTATTTCCTTCGGGAAGGGGGCGTGCCAACACTCGAGATGCAGGCACTGGTACCCATACAGGAGCCGCACGAGTTCGATATGAACATCCTGGAAGTGGCCGAGCGGCTGAGTGCCCACGAAGTGTACCGCGATCTGAGTCTGCGGGCCTACCAGCGGGAACCGGACCCCTATGTGATCACGCGAGCCCTTGCTGCCTTTCAGCGCACGCTGGTGAGTTCGGGGTCTCGGTACGACCGCCTGGTGCAGTCGAACGACCCAACACACCTGAGCGCCGCGGAGCTTCGTGGAAAGCAGATCTTCTTCTCGGCCGATGCCGGATGCGCCGACTGCCATTCCGGGCCACTGTTCACGTCGTTCGCCTTTGCCAACAATGGACTCACGCCGCGGTCTACTGATCCCGGTCGCAAGCGGCTGACCGGTGTGGCTTCCGATGGTGGACTCTTCAAGATCCCGTCTCTGCGCAATGTGGCGGTAACCGCGCCGTACATGCACGACGGTTCGGTAGCGAACTTGCAGGCAGTTGTGGCGGGGTATGTCCGTGGTGGCTTCGACCACCCGAACAAGGACCCGCGGATCCGTCCACTGCGGCTGTCCGCAGCGCAACAGGAAGATCTTGTAGCGTTTCTCTCTGCGTTAACCGATCGTGAATTTGAACATCGATGAGGATACCCATGGATAGCCCCCTGACACGGTTGCATCTGATCGCTGCTCTGACGGCCGTAGTGCTGCTGAGCGTTGCCTGCTCGGATGAGACCACCACACCGGAGGAGCCGGTGGTGTACGACCCCACGCCGTATCAGCTGGATCTGAAGGGGCTGCCTCCGCCGCCAGGCGGCGTACCGGCCGACAATCCGCTGACGGTAGAAGGGGTGAAGCTGGGGAACATGCTCTTCAACGAGAAGTTGTTGAGCAAGGACGGCAGCCAGTCGTGCGCAAGCTGCCACCTGCAGGAGCATGCCTTCTCCGATCCGCGCCGGTTCAGCATCGGCGTCGAAGGATTGCCGGGAACGCGCCAGGCCATGGCGGTCTTTAACATGCTGTGGCGGCGTCCGGGACCGCAGGGTGGGTTCTTCTGGGACGGCCGAGCAGAGCTCCTGCGGCATCAAGCACTGATGCCGATCCAGGATCCGCTGGAGATGAATGAGACGCTGGAGAATGTGGTGTCCAAGCTTCAGGCGTCCAAGACGTATCGCGACCAGTTCGTCCGGGCGTTCAATACGGACACGGTGAATGTGCAGCTGATCGGCAGAGCGTTGGAACAGTTCATGAACACGCTTGTGTCCGGCAATGCCAAGTTCGACAAGGTGCAGCGCGGCGAGGCGATGTACACGCCGTCGGAGCAACGAGGACGCGACCTGTTCTTCCGCGAAGTGGATCCCAACCTTGGGATCCGGGGTGGAGAGTGCTTTCACTGTCACGGTGGACCGAACTTTTCGAACAACCAGTTCATGAACAACGGACTGGACAGCGACGCCGAGTTCACGGATCTCGGTCGGTACAACGTCACTCAGCGTCCACCGGACCGAGCTCGCTTTATCTCTCCCTCACTCCGCAACATCGCGGCAACCGCCCCCTACATGCACGATGGAAGATTCGCCACGCTCGAAGAGGTGGTGGATCACTACAACACGGGCGTCAAGCGGTCGGCAACTCTGGAATTACCGCTCATGCAATTCAATCTTCGGCCAGGGGGCTTGGGTCTGACCGATCAGGACAAACAGGATCTGGTGGCGTTTCTGAAGACGCTGAGCGATCCTGATATGGGGCTGGTCGTCGACTGATGGTTGTCCGATAGACAGCCGGGTCAGTCTCGATATTCGGGCGTTCGGAGTTCCACCGGGGCGGCTTCCTTCTTGGCGCGAAGCCGCATGTTCAGGGCTTCGACCGCCACGGAGAAGGCCATCGCGAAGTACACGTAGCCCTTGGGGATGTGCGTGTGGAGTCCCTCAAGCAACAGCACCATGCCGATCATCATCAGGAAGGCAAGGGCCAGGATCTTGACGGATGGGTGGCGATGAATGAAGCGCGAGATGCCGCCGGCGGACGCCATCATCACACCAACGGCCACCAACACGGCCACGATCATCACGGGAAGGTGCTGCGTAAGGCCTACGGCTGTGATCACGGAATCGATCGAGAACACGATGTCCAGCAAAATGATCTGCACGATCAGTAGTCCGAACGCTCGCCGTGCCGTGCCGTTGCCCTGACCTTCTTCGGCGCCTTCCAGCTTGGAGTACAGCTCCGTAGTGGCCTTGGCCAACAGGAACAGGCCGCCGGAAAGCATGATCACGTCGCGTCCGGACACACCGAACGCCGCATCCATGGCCAGATACGGCCCCACCTCGAACAGTGGCTGTGTGAGTCCGGCGATCCACGTGGCCGCTGCAAGGAAGGCGATCCGTAAGACAAGAGCCAAGGACAGGCCAATGGTGCGGGCCCGTCCTTGGTCCTTCTCCGGCAGCTTCCCCACCAGGATCGAGATGAAGATGATGTTGTCGATCCCGAGGACGATCTCGAGTACCGTCAGCGTGAGCAGGGCACCAATGCCGTCGGCAGTAAGGAAGACTTCCATAGACGGCGAAAATACACTCATGCACTCATGCACTGATGCACTCATGCACTGATGCACTAATGCACTAATGCACTGATGCACTGATGCACTGATGCACTCATGCACTCATGCACTCATGCTCCATCAGGCCATGAGTGCATCAGTGCATTAGACCTTGGCCGCCAACGCCTTGCTCATGAACTGTTCTACGG
>JANJTN010000032.1 GCA_024711065.1 bacterium | reverse complement strand
TGGAGCCCCTTTCCCGCATCCGCGCCACGATCTACCACCGCAAGAACCGCGACCTGCATACGATCAGCGGTGCCGAGAGCCTGGTGCCTGGTGCCTGGGCATCGTCGTCGTACGAACGCCTCAAGAACGGCTTGGGGCTGTGCGAGCTGATCCTGCGGACCCAGGCCGATGAGTCTCCCGCGCCGGAGATCTTCGACCTTCTGGACGAAGCCCTGCAGGCCCTGCGTTCGGCCCCGGAGGATCATGGTGTGGCCACCAGCCTTCGCTTTCGCCTACAACTGGCCGACGTGATGGGCTTTGGCCTGCCGCTGGCCGAGATCGCCCAAGGCGTTGCCGTCAAGGTGTCGCTGGACGACGGCCTGGCCCGCAGCGAAGCCGCCTCGGGCGTCCGCCTGTCAGCCTCGGCCTATCGCCTGCTGTCCACCGTGCTGGAACGAACGGATCTGGACATCCCCTCGGCGGACCGGCTCGAGCTGGAGTCGTTCCTGCAGCTGTACTTCTCGCATCACCTCGATCGGCGAATCACCTCCAGAGTGACCGACACGCTCGGCTAACGGCTATCTTTACGCCATGATCGGCAACATCGCTCTAACACTGTTCTTTGTGCTGCTGAACGGCTTCTTCGTGGCTGCCGAGTTCGCCATCGTGAAGGTGCGCGCCTCCCAGATCGAACTCAAGGCCCGAGAAGGCAACATCTTCGCCGGTGTTGCCAAGGGGCTTGTCGAGCATCTCGATGCCTACCTGAGCGCTTCGCAACTGGGCATTACCCTGGCTTCGCTCGCCCTGGGCTGGATCGGAGAGCCGGTGGTGGCCGCCATCGTAGCCGATGCTGTCCACTGGTTCGGCCTCACGCTCGATGCCGATGTACTCCACACCGTGTCCATCGCCATCGCCTTTACGATCATCACGGCCATGCACATCGTGATCGGCGAGATGGCCCCCAAGACACTCGCCATTCAACGCTCCGAAGCCGTTACCCTGGCCGTGGCCTTCCCGATGCGCGCGTTCTACCTGGTCTTCCGTCCGGTGATCGCCTCGCTGAACTGGATGAGCAACATGCTCCTCAAGGTCATCGGCCTGCCGCCGGCCTCAGAGCACGATGTGCACTCCCCCGAAGAACTCCGCTACCTGATCGCCCAGTCCGGCGAGCAGGGGGCTCTGGAGATCAGCGAACGCGAACTGATCGAGAACGTGTTCGACTTCACCGAGACCACGGCCGACCAGGTGATGATCCCTCGCTCGAAGATCGTGGCACTGGACCTGGCACGTCCGATCGACGAGATCCTCGATCGCGTGATGGAAGAGGGCTACTCCCGCCTGCCGGTCTACGAGGGTACGATCGACAACATCGTGGGTATCGTGTTCGCCAAGGACCTGATCACGCTGGTGCACCACAAAGACCTGATCCTGATCCAGGACATCCTGCACCCGGCCTACTTTGTGCAGGAGGACGTCAAGATCAAGCGTCTCCTGCGCGACATGCAGACCAAGCGCGTCCACCTTGCCATCGTGCTCGACGAGTTTGGCGGCACCGCCGGCCTGATCACCATGGAAAACATCCTGGAAGAGCTCGTGGGCAACATCATGGATGAGTACGACGATGAAGCGCCCTTGGTCAGTCAGGGGGCTCGCGACGCGTGGGACTTCGATGCCGGTATTCATATCGACGATCTCAACGAGATCCTGCCAAGCCCCTTGCCGGAGTCCGATGAATATGAGACCCTGGGTGGACTGATCACCCATTACAGCGGGCGCATACCCGCCGTGGGAGACGGCATCCTGCTGGAACAGTATGCCGCTACGATCCTCGAAGGCTCGTCGCGCCGCGTTGAACGCGTGCGGCTTACGCGCAAGGCGGAATGAGAAGATCGAGTAGCGAGTAGCGAGCAGCGAGTAGCGAGAGTTCGTTTTCTTCGGAGAGCATATGCGATTCCTGGTGCCGACAATTCTGGCTGTGCTACTTCATGGTGCATCCCTTGCTCAGACCATCGACGGGCAGATCGACTCCGGCAATGCAGCGGTGAATGCCGGACGGTACGACGACGCCATTGCGTTGTACCAACGTGCTCTGCGCGACGCTCGGTCTGCCAACCACCGATCCGATGAAGCACAAGCTCTGGAACGGATCGGTCTGGCCTTCGAGTTCAAGGGCGACTATGCCAAAGCGCTGGAACACCATTTCAGCGCGCTGCGGATCTATGATGCTCTCAAGGACAAGGCCGGCATCAGCAAGACCACCGGGCACATCGGCATCGTGTACGACAATCTGCGGGAGTTCGACAAAGCCATCGAGTACTATCAAAAGGCCATCGCCCTTGATAGTGCTCGGAACGACATGGAAAGCCTCTCCGGAAACCTGCACAACCTGGGTGGGGTCTATGCCCAGACCGGCAAGCTGGACAAAGCACTGCAGCTGACCCTGCAGGCTATGGAGATCAACAAACGCATTGACAAGAAGGACTGGCTTGCACTGAATGTGAGCAGTATCGCCAACATCTACATGGGCAAGGGGCAGTTCGATGAAGCTCTGAAGTACTTCAACGAGAGTCTGCAGCTGTCTGCAGCAGAAGCAGACGACTACGGACGTACCATTTCGCTGATCAGCATCGGCGATGTGCACTACAAGCAACAGCAGTTCGAGCCTGCCCTGGACCACTACCGTCAGGCCCTAGAGGTCGTACAGCGTACCGGCGCCGAGGACTATGAGCAGCTGACGTTGCAACGGCTTGCTGCGGTCTCGCAGCTGGTGGGCGACTATCGCTCTGCCCTGGACTACTTCGAACGGTATACGATCCTAAAGGACAGCCTGTACAACAAGGAGAACACCAAGAAGATCGTTGAGCAACGGATGCAGTACGAGTTCGATAAAAAGGAAGCTCTCGCAGCTGCCGAGCTCCAGCGTACGCGCACCATTCAATGGACCTTCGCGGGTGGCTTTGCGATCGTTCTTGTGTTCGCCATTGTTGTCTGGCGGCAACGCAATCGGATCAGTCAGGCCCGCAAACGCAGCGACGAGCTGCTCTTGAACATCCTGCCGGAAGAAGTGGCCGAGGAACTCAAGGAGCGCGGATCGTCAGAGGCTCGACACTTCGACCATGTCACCGTGATGTTCACTGACTTCAAAGGTTTCACCGCGATCTCAGAGCTTGTTTCTCCTGCCGAGTTGGTCTCCGAGATCGACACGTGCTTCCGCGCGTTCGATGCGATCACCGAACAGCTCGATATTGAAAAGATCAAGACCATCGGCGACAGCTACATGTGCGCCGCCGGCCTGCCTCGCCATCAGGAAGACCATGCCCTGCTGGTCGTACTGGCTGCGCTACAGATTCGCGACTTCATGCTGCGGCATGCCGAGGAGCGCCGTGCCGCCGGTCGGCCAGCCTTCGAGATCCGTATCGGCGTACACACTGGTCCGGTCGTAGCTGGTATTGTGGGCGTCAAAAAATTCCAGTACGACATCTGGGGTGATACCGTGAACACCGCCAGCCGTATGGAAAGCAGTGGAGAACCGGGCAAGGTGAACATCAGCGCTTCGACCTTCGAGCTGGTGCGCGACCGGTTCGTCTGCCAGCACCGTGGCCAGATCGACGCCAAAGGAAAAGGGGCCCTCGACATGTACTTTGTCGAGAAGCCCCTTGAGTTAGCGTCTAGCGTCTAGCGACTAGCGTTTTGCGTTTAGGGTCTAGGGCCTTCGCCCCTCGCCCTTAGATCAACCCACGAAGTAGTCGTCTCCGCCGCCTTTGTCTTCACGGGGTGGACGTTGCTCGCCTTCGTTGCTGTCGCGGCGCGGACGGTCATCGTCGCGGCGTGGACGGTCGTCGTCGCGGCGCGGACGGTCGTCGTCGCGATGTCCACGCGGACCGCGTCCACCGCGGTCACGATCGCCGCCACGTCCACCGCGGTCGCGATCACCACCACGGTCACGGTCGCCACCGCGGCCACCACCATATCCTCCGCGACCACGGTCACCGCCGTGAGCTCGCGGTCCGCGGCGGTCATCGGAATCAACGTACCCTTCCGGCTTCGGCAGCAGTGCCTTACGGGATAGACGCATCTTGCCACCCGGAGCCAGCTCCAGCAGCTTTACGTCGATCACATCTCCAACCTTGAGCACTTCCGCCACCGTGTCTACGTGTTTGTAGTCGAGCTGGGAAATGTGCAGAAGGCCTTGCTTCTTCGGGGCCACCTCAACGAAGGCGCCAAGTCCTTCGCGGATCTCCTTCACGGTACCGGTGTACACGGCACCTTCTTCGAGCGGACGGATGATGTCCTGGATCATCTTGATCGCGATCTGCGCACTCTCGTTGTTCACCGCGGCGATGGTCACTGTACCATCATCCTCGATGTTCACTTCAGCGCCGGACTCCTTCACGATACCGCGGATGGTCTCGCCACCCGAACCGATCACGGCACCGATCATCTCCACCGGTACCTGAATGGTGGTCAGTTTCGGCGCGAACTCCGAGAGTTCGGCGTTCGGCGTGGCGATGGTCTGGTTCATGATGCCAAGGATGTGCAGACGGCCATCGCGGGCTTGCTTCAGTGCCGTCTTCATGATCTCGACACTCAGGCCCTCGATCTTGATGTCCATCTGGCAGGCCGTGATGCCTTCCTGCGTACCGGTGACCTTGAAGTCCATGTCGCCCAGGAAGTCTTCGTCGCCAAGAATGTCGCTCAACACGGCCACGCGTCCTTCTTCAAGGATGAGACCCATGGCGATACCGGCCACGGCCTTCTTCATCGGAACACCGGCCTGGAACAGAGCCAGCGAACCGGCGCAGACCGTAGCCATGGACGACGAACCGTTGGACTCCAGGATATCCGAAACGATGCGAATGGTGTACGGGAACTCTTCTTCCGTGGGGATGAAGGGCTCAAGAGCACGCTCGGCCAGGTCTCCGTGACCCGTCTCGCGGCGGCTGGTAAAGCCAAAACGGCCGGTCTCGCCCGTGGAGAACGGCGGGAAGTTGTAGTGCAGCATATAGCGGCTCTCGTGCGTCGGCAGCAGACCGTCGATCAACTGCTTGTCGCGCGCCGTACCCAGTGTTACGGTGGTCAGCGACTGTGTTTCTCCACGAGTGAAGAGTGCCGAACCGTGCGGACGCGGCAGGATACCCAGCTCGCACGTGATCGGTCGGATGTCCGTGGTACCACGTCCATCCAGACGCTTGCCGTCGGTCAGGATCATTTCACGCATCTCGCGTGCTTCGATCTTCTTCACAATGCCGCCCACCATGCGAGCAAGGTCCACACCGGCATAGGCTTCTTCGTTGGCTGCAGCTACGGCGGCAGCAGCTTCCGAGGCCAGCTCCTTGATCTCCGTGCGGAAGGCTCCACGCTCTTCCTTGGTAGAGGTCACGCGGATCTGCCTGCGGATGCGCTCGGCGATGGCTCCTTCGACGGCCTCTACCATCTCTGCCGGCGGATCGTTGCTCACCACTTCGCGCTTGGTGGGGTTTACCAGAGCCACCAACTCCAGCTGGAGCGCCACCAGTTTCTTGATCCAGTCATGGGCGAACTCCATGGCGGCAACGAAATCCTCTTCCGAGATCTCATCACAAGCCCCTTCCACCATCACGATGGAGTTGGCAGAACCGGCCACCAGCATCTCGATGTCGGAGGCGATCAATTGCTCATGGGTAGGATTCACCACGAACGCGCCGTCTACACGGCCAACGCGCACACCGGCGATCGGTCCGTTGAACGGCACGTCGGAGATCGACACGGCAGCCGATGCGCCCACCATGGCCAGCACGTCGGGCTCGTTCTCGAGGTCGAACGAATACACCGTGGAGATCAGCTGTGTTTCGTAGCGCCAGTTCTTCGGGAAGAGCGGACGGCACGGACGGTCGATCAGGCGCGACGACAGGATCTCCTTGTTCGTGGGGCGGCCTTCACGACGGAAGAAGCCCCCCGGGATCTTGCCCGAAGAAGCGTGCTTCTCGCGGTATTCGCAGGTGAGCGGAAGGAAGTCGAGGTCTTTGGGGTTGGCCGAGGCCTGGGCGGTGCAGAGCACCATGGTGTCGCCGTAGCGCACCATCACGGACCCTGCGGCAAGCTTGGCAAAGCGTCCGGTCTCGAGGGACAGTTCCTTGCCATTGATGGTCATGCTGACCGTATGCATGGGAGTTCCTTATGGAAACGGATGAAACATGGGCATCATGCCCTTCATCCCGGCTCGATGCATCGTGGTCAATCCTTGTCGCGATGGTCTGCAAGGGGCTTGTCGGACCCTCGCGACAAAGAGTGACACGATGCCGGCATGATGCGTTGTGATCGGCCGGGCGTTGTGAATCGGGCGATGCCGAAGACCGGCATCGCCCGAGCGAATGTGTGTTATTTACGCAGACCGAGCGACGCAACCACCTCGCGGTAGCGAGTGATATCGCGATTCGACAGGTAGTTCAGCAGATTCTTCCGCTTGCCGACCAACATGATGAGGCCACGACGTGAGTGGTGGTCCTTCTTGTGGGTTTCGCAGTGCTCGGAGAGCGCTTTGATGTGTTCGGTCAACAGGGCGATCTGCACTTCCGGCTTGCCCGTGTTCTGGTCGCTGCCACCGTACTGGCGTACGATCTCAGCCTTACGTTCCTTGGAGATCATGTTCCGACTCCAGTCCTTACAAAGTGGGTTGAAAATTGAGTGTCTGTTGTTTGTCCGCAGCCAGCTGTTCGAGGAAGGCTTCCGGAGAAGCAAACCTCTGCTCGCGGCGGAGGAAGCGGTGGAACGTGACGCGCACGTCCATCTCATACAAGTCCATGTCTACATCGAGGTAGTGTACCTCGAGGATCCGCTCCGTATCGGCAGTGAACGTTGGCCGTGTGCCAATGTTCGCCATGCCTACCACGGTGCGACCGTCGATCTCGGAGGTTACCACGTACACACCGTTGCCGGGCAGCAGTTTGTGCTGATCCAGCGGCCGGATGTTGGCCGTGGGGATTCCGAGGCTTCGTCCGCGGCCATCGCCGCGAACCACGCGTCCGGTAAGGCTGTAAGGACGCCCAAGCATACGGGCCGCCCCTTCCACATCACCGTCCATCAACGCAGCACGGATCCTTGTGCTGCTCACCACCGTGCCGTCGCAGGCAAGGGGCTCGATCCACTCCACGTCGAATCCGTGGCGTGGAGCCAGCTCCTGTAGCAGGGCTTCGTCTCCGCATCTGTCCTTCCCGAACTTGTGGTCGTGTCCGATAAAGAAGTGTCGTACTCCAATGGTCTCTGCGATCACCTCCGACACGAATCGTTCTGCCGGGGTGGCAGCGAACTCCAGCGTGAACGGGATCACCACCGTGAGCTCGACACCGACCGACGCCAGCACGTCGCAGCGTTCCTCCACCGTGGTCAGCAGATGCACCGGTTCACGACCGGCTTTGTGCAGCACGATCTGCGGGTGCGGATCGAACGTGACCACCACCATGCGGGCACCATCGGCTTCGGCCACCGTACGCATGCGACGGATGATGCCTTGGTGTCCGCAGTGCACACCGTCGAAGGTTCCCACCGTTACCGCGCTGTTGGCGTTGAACGGGATCGGGTCCGTACCGAGTCGGGCGATCATCATGCCGTAGCCTTCATGGGGATCTTCGATCGCAGTGTGTCTACCGTCACCGCCTGATCCACGGACAGTTCGCCGATCATGGTACGTCGCAGCTGATGGACATATCCGCCAACTCCGAGTATCTCGCCCAGATCGCGAGCCAGCGAGCGGATGTAGGTGCCTTTGGAGCAGTGCACCGTACACTCCACAAAGGGCCAGTCGATCCGCACGTCCGTGATGGCGTGGATGGTAACCACGCGCGGACGCGGCGTAAACGCCTTGCCTTCACGAGCCAGATCGTATTGCGGACGTCCTCCATGCTTGATGGCGGCATAGGCCGGCGGTGTCTGGTGAAGTGTTCCTACGAACGTCTGCAGTGCCGCTGCGATCGTTGCCGTGTCCGGCTGGGAAGCCCCTTGCCGAACCTGTTCCTCGCTTCCGCGATCGTCGGTTTCGGTGGTGGCTCCCAGTTTGATGGTCACGGTATAGACCTTGGGTTGTTCCTGGAACCGGTCCACCAGCTTGGTGGCTTTGCCAACGCAGACCACCAGCAGGCCGGTGGCCAGAGGGTCGAGTGTGCCGGCATGGCCAATGCGGCGGATGCGAAGCATCCCGCGCAGCTTGGCTACCACGTCGAAGGAGGTCCAGTTCTCTTCCTTGTCAATGAGCGCGACCGCGCCACCTTCGGCGGCGGCGGTCAGCCACGCGTCCAGCGCGGCCTCCGATTGCACCACATCATGCGTCAGCATGGCCGGATCAGGCTGCGGTGTCATCGTCCTTCGGTTTTACACTGTCCAGGATCGCGTTGATCCGCTCGGCGCGGTCCAGCGAGTCGTCGATAAAGAACTGCAGGTGCGGTACGTACCGCAATCGGACGGCCTTGCCAAGATGGTGGCGCAGACGGCCGGCATGTTCCTTTTCGATGTACTCGAGAACCTCCACGGAGGTCGGCTTGCCGCCATACACGCTCAGGTACACCCGAGCGTTCTGGAGATCCGGCGACATCCGCACTTCGGTCACGGTAATGAAACCGGCCGAGAGCTCTTCGGCGATCCGTTGCAGGGGGCCTGCCAGAGCTTTCTGGATCTCGCCGGCCACCCTTTCGGTTCGTATCGACACAGTTGTTCTTTCCGTCCACGGCCACGGGGCTTAGGACAGCTTTCGTTTCACTTCTACGGTTTTGTAGGCTTCGATGATATCGCCAAGGTCGATATCGTTGAAGCCATTGATGCCGATACCGCACTCGTATCCGGTATCGACTTCGCGAACGTCGTCCTTCACCCGCTTGAGGGAGGACAGCGTTCCCTTATAGATCTCGAATCCATCACGCAGCACGCGCACCTTGTCGTTCCGATTGATCTTGCCCGAGAGCACATAGCAGCCGGCAATGGTACCCAGCTTGCTGATCTTGAACGTCTGGCGCACTTCCACGGTGGCCACGATCTCTTCCTTGATGTCCGGTGTGAGCAAGCCTTCCAAGGCCAGCTGCACTTCGTTGATACAGTCGTAGATGATGGAGTACAGGCGCACATCCACGGATTCGTTCTCGGCCAGCTTGCGCACCGTGGTGGGTACGTTCACCTGGAAGCCCACGATGATCGCGTCGGACGCCGAGGCCAGCATGATGTCGCTTTCGGACACCGCACCCACGGCACGGTAGATGATCCGAACCTGCACTTCCGGTGTGGAGAGTTTCAGCAACGAGTCGGCCAGGGCTTCCAGCGAACCGCTCACGTCGGCCTTCACGATCAGTCGGAGTTCCTTTACGCCACCCTGCTGGATCTGCGCCGAAATGTCGTCCAGCGTCATGTGACGCATACCGCGGAACGCTTGCTCCCGACGCAGCTGCTGGCGGCGCGTTGCCACATCACGGGCTTCGGCATCGGATTCCATTTCCACCAGCACGTCGCCGGCGTTGGGCAAGCCGTCAAAGCCTGTAACCTGTACCGGTGTACTCGGACCTGCCGAATCCACACGATTGCCGCGCTCGTCGGTCATCGCCCGCACACGTCCGGCGAACTGTCCGCAGACGAAGATGTCGCCCACATCCAGTGTGCCTTTCTCCACGATCACGGTCACCACGTTGCCGCGGCCTTTGTCGACGTGCGCCTCGATCACCACGCCGCGCGCGGCACGGTCGGGATTGGCCTTCAGGTCCAACAGATCGGCTTCGAGGAGGATCTTCTCCAGCAGCGTGTCCACATTCAGGCCGGTCTTGGCCGAGAGTGCCACGCACTGGGTTTTGCCACCCCATTCTTCGATCAGTACGCCGTGATCCGAAAGTTGCTGCTTGATCTTGTCCGGATTCGCTTCCGGACGGTCGATCTTGTTGATGGCCACCACCATCGGCACATTGGCTGCCTGTGAGTGGGAGATCGCCTCGATGGTCTGAGGCATCACGGCATCGTCGGCCGAGACCACCAGAACCACGATATCCGTAACCTGGGCACCGCGTGCCCGCATGGCCGTGAAGGCCTCGTGACCCGGTGTATCCAGGAAGGTGATGTGGCGTCCGTCCGGCACGGCCACCTGATAGGCACCGATGTGCTGGGTAATGCCGCCGGCCTCGCCGGCCACCACGTTGGCGTTGCGGATGTAGTCCAGCAGCGATGTCTTGCCGTGGTCGACGTGACCCATGATGGTCACGATCGGCGACCGCGGCTGCAGGTCTTCGGCGTCGTCTTCTTCGTCCTCGATCTCCTGCTCGGCCTGCTCGTCCAGGAACTCTACCTGGAAGCCATAGTCCGAAGCGATCAGCTCGATGGTCTCTTTATCCAGGCGCTGGTTGATGGACACCATCAGACCCAGCCCCATACACTTCATGATGATGTCGGCCGCTGTCACACCCATCAGGTTCGCCAGGTCGGCCGTGGTCACGAATTCCGACAGACGCAGCATGGTGCTCTCGCGAGCCTGCTCTTCCTGGCGGATCGCTTCACGCTCTTCCCGCTCGGCACGCTTGCGCTGGCGGATCTTGGCGCGGCCGCCACTGGGGCCACGGTCATCCATGCCCGACAGCGTGCGACGGATCGCGCGGTTCACATCGGTATCCGAGAATTGTTCCTTGCCCGTACCACGGGTCGTGGTACCCCGACGCTTCTTGTTGCGGTCGTCGGCTGCTCTGCCGGTGGTACCGGTTGGTGCCGGACGCAGGCGCTTGCCGGCATCGGAACCACCTGCGCTCACGGCATCGCCGATGGTAGACTTTCCGGCATCGCGGCCGGTAGGTGCACCCTCTTTCTTGCGTGGACGCTTCGGACGGTCCTCGGTCTTCGACACATCGATCTTGCCAAGCACGGTCAGACCGCGCAGCTTGGGCGACGCACCGGCTTTGAGTTCGACTTCGATCACACCCTTGCGCTTGCGCTTCTTCTTCTCGTCGCCTTCGGCCGACTCGTCGGCTTTGGCCTCTTCCGAAGCAGCAGGTTCGGCCGCTGCCACGGGCTCGGCTGGAGCCGGCTCGGGAACGGGTTCGGGGGCAGGGGGCTTGCCCACATTCGTCAGGTCGATCACCTCGCCCACCTTGGGCCCGGCCGCCACAGGCTCGGCCACAGCTTCCGGCTCGGCAGCCACGGCTGCAGGCTCGGGGGCTGGTACCGCCTCGGCCACCACTGGCTCGGGGGCCTCCGCCGGTTCCGGTGCGGACACCGGCTCGGGTTCGGGTTTGGACTCCGGTGCTGCAGCAACGGGTGCTGCGGCCGGCTCGTCGGTCGTTTCGATGGACACGGCTCCGCCGCCCTCCATCAACGTCTTGCGCACCGCGGCCTGGCGTTTCACCTTCTCGCGCTGCTTCTCGGCGACCTTCAGTTCCTTCGCGAACTTGTCGATGACAACGTCCACCATCTCGTCGTTGAGCACGGCCGTGGCTTTATTCTCGATATCGAATCCCTTCGATACGAGATACTCCACGATCGCGTCGCGACCGATGTTGATCTGACTCGCGATCTTGAACAGTTTGGTGCCCTGGGCTGCCATAAATACCTTGATTAGTCCTCTGCTCCGTCTGTGTCTTCGGTGTCGGGCGTTTCACCCGACTCGTCGGTAGCCCCTTCTTCCACCAGGGCATTGTCGAACTCTTCCTGCACTTCTTCGGCGATCGCATCTTCGCCGTCGGCGTCGGCATCGCCCGCAGGTGCATTCACCGCCTGCTCAAGAGCCGCCACCCAATGCGTGTCTTCACGCTCTTCGAATTCGTCGAGCATGATCTTGCGAATGCCAAGAATGCGATCCTTGTCCATCATCGTCAGCAGCAACGCCGGCTCAGCCTCGAGGAACTCGCGGGCCGTATCGATCTCTGCCGAGATCAGCTTGTTGTACAGTTCGGTACCCAGCTCGGACTTGAATTCCACGAGCTCGATGTCTTCGGCACCTTCCTTCACGAGCGACAGCGAGAAGCCGGTCAGCTTCGACGCCAGGCGCACGTTCACACCGTTGCGGCCGATGGCCAGCGACACCTGATCGTCCGGCACGATCACCGTTGCCTGGCGTGCGGCTTCGTCGATCTGCACGTCGCGCACCTTGGCCGGAGACAGAGCGCGGGCGATGAACAGACGCGGATCGTCCGTGTATTCGATGATGTCGATGTTCTCGTTATTCAGCTCGCGGACGATGGCATGGATCCGGATGCCCTTCATGCCCACGCAGGCGCCTACGGGGTCTACGCGTTCGTCGAACGACGTAACCGCCACCTTGGCGCGCTCGCCGGGTTCGCGGGCGATGGAACGGATCTCGATGATCCCGTCGTAGATCTCGGGGATCTCCTGCTCGAACAGGCGGGCCATGAAGTTGTCGTCCGAACGGCTCAGGATCAGGTCCGGCAAGCCGGTCGCTCCGCCGCTACGGCGCACTTCCTTCAGGATGGCCTTCACCTGGTTGTTCTTCTTGAGGCGCTCGGTGGGGATCTGCTCTTCGCGCGGCAGACGCATCTCCACCTTGTTGTGCATCACCAGGATGTTGTTCGGACGTACCTGGTACACTTCGCCGATGATCACTTCGCCCACGCGGGAGCTGTACTCTTCGTAGATGTTGTCTTTCTCGACGTCGCGGATGCGCTGATTCAGGTTCTGGATGGCCTGCGACACCAGGCGGCGTCCGAACGAATCGGCGATGTTCTCCAGGGTGATCTCTTCGATGTACTCGTCGCCCTCTTCCATCTCCTCGCCGGTAAGCTCCAGTACCTGTTGCGGCGTGATCTGCACCTGCGGGTCTTCGACCTCTTCGACCACATCCTTCATCAGGTAGATCTCGATGTCGCCCTTATCCATGTTCACGATGCAGTCGAAGTTCGACTCTTCGCCGTACTTCTTGCGCACCATCATTTTCAGGGTCTCTTCCACGATCCCCTGCAGCAGGTCTCGGTCGATGCTTTTCTCGCGGGCCATCTCGGCGAACGCCTCGATGATCAGCTTCTTGTTGTCGACCTCTTTTTTGACTTTTCGACGTGCCATGTCGCTGGTAGTTAGTTGTTAGCTGTTGCTGTTGCTGTAAGCTGTTGCTGTTTGCTGCGAAACGTTGGCTGCTGACAGCAACAGCAACAGCCCACAGCAACAGCTCCTAAAAGACAATCACGACCCGCGCTTCCTTGACCTCTCCGGAAGGGATGGAGGCAAGGGGCTTGGGATCCTTCTTCGTACTCTTGGGTTGCAGATCCAGATGAGAATCGTCGACATTGACCAGTGATCCCTCGACCACTGTTCCGTCGACCTTCACGACCCGTACCGTACGCCCCACACTCTTTTTCAATTGCCAGAGGAACTTCACCGGGGCGTCGGCACCGGGGGAAGACACATCTACCGCCCGGAGGCCGTCGTAGAACTCGTCTTCACTCAGCCGGTCGTCCAACGCCCGGCTGACAGCACGGCAATGGTCGTGCGTGATGCCGCCCTCGGCATCGATCAGCACTTCCAGTTTCAGTTGCCGATGCTGACCCCGTACCACGAGATCGATTAGCGTGACCCCTACAGCCTCACAGGCTTGCTCGATCTCCGACCGGATCTCCGGCGGAATTTCCTGGGACACGTTCGATCGACCTCCGGCAGGTTCCAACAAAAAATGGGTCCTCGCGGGCCCATCCTCTTCTGCGACCACAAATATAGGGGAATTTTCCACACCAACTCCCTTGTCTGGGGAATGGGGAATGGGGAATGGGGAATGGCCGAAGGGAACCTTCCGTAAGTTTGCCTCCTTGTCAGTGGCGTCACTCCAAACGATTCCCCATTCCCCATTCCCCATTCCCCGTCCATGAGCTTCCAACACCCCGACTATTACGCGATCGACGAGCTGCTGTCCGAAGAAGAGCGCCTGGTGCGCCAGACGGTGTCCGATTTTGTGGATGCCGAGATCCTGCCGGTGATCGAGGAACATGCCCGAAAAGGGACGTTCCCGATGGACCTGGTGGCCAAGATCGGCGAACTGGGCCTGTTCGGCATCACCCTGCCACAGGAATACGGCTGCGCCGGCCTGAACAACATTTGCTACGGCCTGGCCATGCAGGAGCTGGAACGGGGCGATTCGGGTGTACGCTCCTTCGCGTCCGTACAGAGCTCCCTGGTGATGTATCCGATCTATGCCTTTGGCTCCGAAGAACAAAAGCAGAAGTGGCTCCCCCGCCTGGCCAAAGGCGAAGCCATTGGCTGCTTTGGCCTGACCGAGCCCGACTACGGCTCCAACCCGGGAGCTATGGTAACCACGGCCAAGAAGGTGGACGGCGGCTACGTGCTGAACGGGGCCAAGATGTGGATCACCAACGGCACGCTGGCCGATGTGGCCGTGGTGTGGGCCAAGCTGGACGGTGTGGTGCGCGGCTTCCTGGTCGAAAAAGGCATGAAAGGATTCACCGCTCCGGAAATGAAGGGCAAGCACTCGCTGCGGGCGTCGGTAACGTCCGAGCTGGTGTTCCAGGACGTTGAGCTTCCCGAAGAGAACATCCTGCCGGGCGTTGAAGGCCTGCGGGGTCCGCTCTCCTGCCTCACCCAGGCCCGGTACGGCATCTCCTGGGGTGTGATCGGCTCGGCCATGGCCTGCTACGACTCCACATTGAACTACAGCAAAACGCGGATCACCTTTGGCCAGCCCATCGCGGCTCGGCAGCTGATCCAGGACAAGCTGGCCTACATGATCACCGAGATCACCAAGGCACAGTTGTTGAACTGGCGCCTGGGCAAGATGAAGGATGCCGGCTCCATGCGTCCACAACAAGTGTCCATGGCCAAGCGCAACAACTGCGAAGTGGCCCTGAACATTGCCCGCATGGCCCGCGAGATCCACGGTGCCAATGGCATTCTGGACGAGTATCCCATCATGCGCCACGCCGCCAACCTGGAATCCGTGAAGACCTACGAAGGCACGCACGAAATGCACACGCTGATCCTGGGGCAGGACGTGACCGGCTTCCAAGCCTTCTCGTGATCATGCCAACCCGCCCCCTTCCAACCGAGTACCCAGCGTACTATCACCGATATGTCGACGCCGTGGAAGGCGACGATGTACTGGAGGTGCTGGCCGAGCAGACGGATACCGTGCTGCAGTTCTTCGAAGGGCTGGACGAGGCGCAGACCCTGTATCGATATGCCGACGGCAAGTGGAGCGCTCGAGAAGTGCTGGGCCATCTGCTGGATAGTGAGCGCATCTTTGGGATGCGGGCACTCTGCATCGCCCGAGGCGAGCAGCAGTCCCTTCCCGGCTTTGACGAGAACGACTATGTGATCGCGGCGATGTTCGACGAACGTCCGCTCGAATCGATCCTGGACGAGTGGCAAGCCCTGCGCATTGCCAACCTGATCATGTTCCAATCCTTCGATGATGAGGCCTGGTCGCGCAGCGGTTCGGCCAACAACAAACCGGTCACGGTCAACGCCTTGGCGTGGATCATTGCCGGCCATGTGCGGCATCATCTGAACATCCTCCATGAGCGATACTTCCCAGAGTAAGTCCAGACTCACAACACTGACCATCGCTGCCATCGGGGTAGTGTATGGCGACATCGGCACCAGCCCCCTGTATGCGATCAAGGAGTGCTTCAGTCCGCACTACGGACTCGAGACCGGCATGCGCGAGGTCTTCGGCATCCTGTCGCTCATCTTCTGGTCGCTCACCATCGTGGTGTCCATCAAGTACCTGATGGTGGTGATGCGCTTCGACAACAAGGGCGAAGGTGGCGAAATGGCGTTGATGGAGTTGGTAGCCCCCTTCATCAAACAGCGTCAGGTGATGCTGGCCATCACGGCATTGGGATTGTTCGGAGCATCGTTGCTCTATGGCGATGGTGTGATCACGCCGGCGATCTCGGTGCTCTCGGCCGTTGAGGGCCTTACGGTATTCTCGCCCACGCTTGCTCACTGGATCATTCCGATCACGATCG
>JANJTN010000030.1 GCA_024711065.1 bacterium | reverse complement strand
TCTTCGGAGAAAGCGCCGAGAAGGTATTTATGGGGGTAAAACATGTACTTCTCATAGCGTTGCTCCTTCGAGAGGATCGAAAGCGCATCAAACCAGTCGTAGTCCGAGCCAAAGACCTCGGGGGCGTTACGCAGAGCGTCTCTCTGGATGTCGAGAAACGCAGAAAAGTCGTCCTCTTCGAGTGGACGGACAGAAATACCTGCAGGTAGGGCCATAGGAGTGGTTATTTACCGATACAGAAGCGGGAAAAGATCGTGTCCAGTACGTCCGGATTCCAGGTGTCTCCCGTGATCTCTCCAAGAATACGTACGGCGGAACGGATGTCGATAGCTACCAGGTCTGCCGGCTCCTGGTGTGTGATCGCTTGTTCGGCCGCAGTAAGGTGGTGTACCAGGTTCTTGAGCAGAGCTGCATGCCGGGAGTTGATCAACACATCGGTTGCGCCCGCACTCGAGGAACGAGCCTGATCAACAAGCAGCGTGCGAACGCCGTCGATACCGTCCTTGCTCACGGTTGAGCACGGGATGTTCCCCGTGCGATCAGGCTCCAGGATCCCTTCAACGAGGTCCATTTTATTCTGTATGATCACCACTGGTGCGTCGGCATAACGGGTTCGAAGGTCGTCCGCCAGGCTGTCTGAGGCATCATAGCCATGGGAAGCATCGTTCACGATCAGGATCAGATTGCTTTGTTCCAGGAGTGAGGATGTAAGCAGGATACCTTGCAGTTCGATCGTGTCTTCGGTGTTACGCAGACCGGCGGTATCGTAGAGATGGATGGTGTATCCATCGATGATCATCGACTCTTCGAGGTAGTCCCGAGTGGTGCCCGGGATGTGGCTTACGATCGCTCGTGGCCTGTCTAGCAGGGCATTGAACAGCGAGCTCTTGCCCGCGTTGGGATACCCCACAACGGCACAGTAGAAGCCGGAGCGGAGGACCTCGGCAGACCGTGCCGAGTCTGCCAATCGCTTGGCGAAGGCAATCCCGTCTGAAAGCGTCTGAAGGAAAGCTTCTCTGGAGATGAACTCATATCCTTCCTCGGAGAAGTCCAGCTCCACCTCCAGAAGTCCCGAAGCCGAGAGAAGGGTCTCCCGCAGCTCGGAGAGACGTCTGGTAAAGCCCCCTGCAAGCTGCCGAGCCGCTGTTTGCGAGCCGGCCAGTGTTTGTGCGTGGATCAGATCGGCCACGGCCTCTGCCTGTGGGAGATCCAGCTTCCCGTTGAGAAATGCACGGCGAGTGAATTCACCCGGGTCGGCCATGCGAACGGGTCCGGAGAGGAGCGATGCGATGATCTGCTCCACCACGAAGGTGCCACCGTGACATCCGATCTCTACCACATCTTCGCCGGTGTAGGAGTGCGGGGCACGAAAAACCGTGGCCGTGATCGCATCGATCCGAGTCTCACCGTGATACCACCAGCCATAGTGGATGGTGTGGTCGTTGGCCGCATCCAACGGCACGTGGCTCTTGACGTGCGCTGAACACGCAGGTACTGCGCCGATGCCCGATACCCGGATCACGGCAAGGCCAGCCAGTCCCGGCGGTGTAGCCAGGGCACAAATGGTATCGCGTTGATCGATGTTCGCCACGAAGCAAAACTACAACGCAGTCCTGCCACGCATCGGGATGGTATCTTTCGCGCTGAAGGCAGATCAGGTCAACGAAGAACACTTAATAAACATATTTATCTTCAACGAGTGTCGACACCCATCGAGTTTCATCTTCCCACGGTCACCTCCACCAACGACTATGCCAAGGAGCTGTTGGAGACGTATCCCTATGTGTTCGTGTCGGCAGTGCATCAGACGGCCGGACGTGGCCGCAAGGGACGCGAGTGGGTCGGAGATCCCGGTTCCAATGTGTATGTGAGCGTTGGCGTCCGCCATCCGGACCCCGAGGGACCGGAGGAACTTGCCTCGTATATGGCCCGTGGTGCGCTGGCGATGATCGATACACTGCGGTCGATGGCACCGAACACTCGCTTTCGGCTCAAGTATCCGAACGACGTGCAGGCACACACCGGCGAGGTGTGGGCGAAGATCGGAGGTACGTTAGTGGAGCACCTGTACCAAGGCGAACACTGTCTGACATCCGTGATCGGCATGGGGCTGAATGTGCAACAGATGACCTTTCCAGAGACTATCAACCAGCCTTGTACGTCGCTGCAACTATTGGGTGTAACGGTCGACGTCTCGGAATTGATCCAGGCATTGAAGCGCAGAGTATCGGATATTCGCATGTTGCCATGGCCAAGCATCCACGCACGATGGGTTGCAGAGCTGGACATTGTAGGTAAACATGTTCGTCTTTCAGGCAGCAACGACGACTGGATCGTGAGCAAGGTGCACACAGACGGCAGGCTCACGGCACGGAACACGACTTCAAATCACGAACGGACGATCACCGATGGCGACTCTGTACGATACCATGATCGAGATCAATAATGTCCAATACGGCATTAGTGGTATCGACGTCGGCAACAGCCGTGTGAAGTTGCATCACGACGACGTGTACTTGTCCTATCCGTATGACAAGGAGTGGAAGAAGAATGTGCAGCATCACTACCGCGATCACGTCTCCAAGCGCTACCTGATCGGGCTGTCGAGCGTCAACCCAAAGCAATCAACGGCGATCGTCAAAGTGCTGCAACGCATCCCCGGCCACCTCGTGATCAACGCGCACAATCTGTTGATGCAGAACAAGGGGCTCCTCAAACTTGGAGAAGTCGAGAACGCCGGCCTGGATCGACTTCTCGGTGCTATCGGTGCCATGAACAAGGTCGAACCACCTCTGATCACGGTCGACTGCGGAACGGCGATCACCGTGAACGCCATCTCCGCCGATCGTACGTTCCTTGGCGGCGTGATCTTCGCCGGGATCTCCACGCAGCTGTTCGGCCTGGCCAAGCAGACCGCCGGCATTCCGGAAAAGTCGTTCGAGCCCCCTACCACACTGGTTGGAGTGAATACGCATGACTCTCTGATGGCCGGCATTTCCGCTTCCACGATCGGTGGGGTAACGCAGGCCGTTCGTTCCATCCAGGACGCGGTCTTCAAGGGCAAGGACGTTCCCGTGGTCGTTTCCGGTGGAGAAGGCGAGTTCCTTGTCAAGGGGCTTGCCGAGAATCAGATCAAGGCTACCTACATTCCGCATATCGTTACGGACGGCGTGATGACGCTGCTGGCAAGTACCGAGCCCATAGCCATCCAGGACGCCATCATCGAAAAGATCCGCACCTGACATGTCGGCCTTTCAACCAGCCATCGCCATCCACGGCGGCGCCGGTAACCTCGCACGCTATGCCGGCACCGGCCGCATAGAAGAGGCGGAGACCTTTCTGTCCACGCTGATCGACCACCTTCACGCCATGTTGGTGAAGGGGGCTTCTGCGGTGGACGCTGTTACAGATGCCGTTGTTCAGCTGGAGGACGCCGGGCTCTTTCACGCAGGTAAAGGCTCGTCGCCCGGAAGTAAAGGTTACGTGGAGCTCGACGCCTCGATCATGGAAGGACGCTTTGGCGAGGCAGGTGCCATTGCCATGGTTCGCAATGTGAAGAATCCGATCCAGCTAGCCAGAGTGATCATGGATCGAACGCCACTAGTGATGCTGGCAGGGCCAGAAGCCGAGGAGTTGGCAGCAGAACATGGACTCCCCTTGGTCGGACCCGACTACTTTGTACCGTGTACCCAAGTGGGCGCTGCGATCTCGGATGAGCAGGACTCCCGGCGTGGAACCGTAGGCGCAGTAGCTCGTGATGCTCGCGGTACGTTCGCCGCCGCAACATCCACCGGCGGCGTGTTGAACAAGATCGCCGGCCGCATCGGCGACGCGCCGATCATCGGTGCCGGTACGTTCGCTCGCAATGGCGTAGGGGCGGTCTCCTGCACGGGCGTCGGAGAGTACTTCATACGGCAGGCTGCAGCCTACCAGGTGATCGCACGCATGGAGCTCCTGGGTGAATCCGTCGGCGCTGCGGCAGGTACCGTGATGCAACGGATCAACGATGATCATGGCAACGGCGGGATCATTGCCCTGGGACCGCGAGGCGAGGTCGCCATGCCCTTCAACACAACAGGCATGTACCGCGCAGCGATCGATGCGTGGGGGAAACGCACGGTTGGTGTGTTGTAAGCGTTCGTGTTAGAACGCGTGACCCAGACCGATACTGAGCTGCCAGTTGCTGAACCCTAGCGCGTTCTGACGTCCATTCCACATCACCTGTCCTTCCTTACGCAGCGGGTCGTAGATACTCGTGGCGTAATCAAGGCGAAAGGGGCCTACCGGCGTATCGAATCGGTAACCGATGCCGGCAGCGACCACGCTGCCTTTCCAGAGGTCTTCGAGTCGCATCGTGCCGTACAGATCCTGCGTCATCCGGTTGAATGCGTTCCCGATATCCGTGAAGAAGGTAAAGCCACTGCGCTCGATGATCGATGCCCAGAGGTCGTCCAGACCACGAGGTCGCGGCAGCGTATATCGCAACTCGAATCCCAGCTCGAACAGCGAGGCACTGCCTACCACGTTGGACAGGATCTGCTGCTGACTCTCATCATCGATCTCGATGTAACCGGAGTTGGGATCGTGCAGAAGGCGCGAAGGATACGAACGAATACTGGCGGCACCTCCCGCAAAGAACTGCCGTTCCAGTGGCACATAGGTGTTCGTGTCGGTAGGACTCCCACGTTGGAACTCGAGCAGTTGAATGTGTCCCAGCTTGACCTTGGTGGCAGCGATCAGCCGAGGTCGAAGCGGTGTGAGCGTGGTGTTGAAGAACTGCAGACGGATGAATTTGCCGGCTCCCCAGCCGAATTCCGTTGAGATGTTGGCGAAGGTCCCGCGTGTCGGACTCACAGGGTTGTCGCGGTGCTCGCCCCGAAGGTTCACGCCGGCGAAGATGCCCGTAAAGAAGTTGCCGGTGGTTCGCAGGTATTGATCCAGCACGAGAAACTGGCTGAAGGTACTCAGCACGTAGGCCGAATCCTCCGGGGAGTTCGCTTGTCCAAGAGCACTGTCCAGTGCCCCAATGAAATTCTTCGGGATCTGACGTTCCACGGAGACCGACAGATCGAAGCCGTTGAAGTACGTGTAGGAGTGAAGGTTCACCGGAGCTCGAGCGCCGATCGTGAACGACTCCAAACGGAATGGATCGATCAGCAACCGCAGAGAGTACGAGGTTTCCAGATTCAATCCGATCCGAAGCCCTTCCAGACGAGCCAGGCTCGGCCAGCCGAACCGCAGTCGTGCCAGAGCCTCGCTCTGCAAGTTGGTGCCCTGGATCACCGAGCTGATGTCCTGCAGGATGTATTGCAGGTCGGCCGAAGCGATCTGTGCACCACCAAACACATTCTGGTACACGGCATTCACACCGGCACCGGCATTCAGGTAGTTGTCGATCGCTGTCTGGAACAGCAGCAGGTTCGCGCCAACATCGTAGTTCTTGCTGTTCTTCGTGAACACGCGAACAGCGATCAGCGAGTCGGCCGGTAGTCCATCAGCGCCCACGAAGTCGGCCGACAGCGTATCGATCGCCACCACTTCAAACACGCCGAGAGACATCAGGTTGGCTCGCGATTGGGCCAGGTTCTTCCGACTGTACCATTCGCCCTCTTCAAACTCCAACTGACGCCGGCGCGTGTCCTCGCTAACACTGCGGTACTCCGTGGCATTCTCTTCCATCACGATCTCGGCCACTCGCACGCGCGGTCCCGGCACGATCCGAACCAGGATGGAATCGTGCAGACCGTCCTGCGAAACACTTACCACCGGCGGTTCATACGTGGCGCGATAATATCCGTGATCCTGCAGAGCGCCAACGATCCGGCCCACCTCGGCCTCGAAGAGTGATTCCGAGAAGGGGTCGCCCACCTTCATGGAACGCGCACCACGAACCTCGGCCATCGCTTCGCCGGCGATCCCATCCAGACCAAGGACAATGATCGTATCGATCACGGCTCGTGGACCTTCCGTGATCTCGAAGGTGAGGGTATTCTTCTGGCTCTCGGCGTTGTGCCAGAATCTCCAGTTCACCGCCGCGTTGTGAAAGCCATTTTGCCAGAGGTAGACCACGAGAGCGGCGCTGTCTTCCATGGCGCGTTGCGGATCGAAATATCGGAGCTCATCGGCCAGCTCTTGCTGAACCTCCGTAAGCGTCTTCATCACCGCTGTTGGTGTAGAAGGATTCTCGCGCAGATTCTCGTAGTAGTACAGGGCCAGTCGGCGCGTGAACGAGACCTCGCTCTCGCGAGACTGAATCACGCCGATCAACTGTTCGGGCGAAGTCTCCTGACAACCCTCGAAGGTGATGGCTTGCAGCTCTGCCAGCTGTTCGGCCAAGGGCTCATCACCGGCCAGCGATCGGGCTGGGGCTCCATCCTGCGCTATCGTCCATGCGCTGGCAGCGATCCAGATCGCGGTCAGGATCGCGATGGACCAGCGGAAGTGCCATCGGCAAGGAGAGATACCCACGTCTCAAAGATACTTCTGGTAGGGGGCTGGAATAGAAAAACGCCTGGTTGACCGGGTCAGCCAGGCGTTCGGTTCCTCTATGAACCAGGATTAATATTCGTTGTCGTCGTCTTCGTTGAACAGGAAGTCGTCCGAAGCACTCTCGTACTCCGGCCAGAGATCCTCGATGCTGTCGTACGTCGGATCCTCCGGATCGTCCAGCTCCTTCAGGTTGTCGATCACCTGGAGCGGTGCTCCGGTACGATCGGCATAGTCGATCAGCTCGTCCTTGGTGGCAGGCCACGGAGCGTCTTCGAGCCAGGCGGCGAGTTCAGGTGTCCAGAACATGATCGAACCTTTACGGGAGACAGTGGTGGTGTGAAGTGGGCGCGAATATACACGGACGCTGTTGGGAACGCAATAACGGTTTGAGTTCGGCGGAATTGTCATCCCGGAAGACGCGGATGGACCAACCGCCGCCAGAACGGGGGAACCAACGCGGCGAGAACCATCAGCGGGTATCCGGCTGGAAGCTGCGGACTCTGCTCATGCACCCCAAGAAGCTGATAGCGCCGCTGGGGATACAGATGATGATCAGCATGACGTTGCAGTTTGAACAGCAAGTAATTGGATGCCGGATACCGCGACTCCCAAGCGTGCATCGGACCGAATCGTTCCACGATTCCCGGAGACGTCTCGCCGCGACGCAGTCCATAGTGCTCCACATAATTCACCAGTTCGAGCAGCAACACCGCCACAGCGGACTGGCCCAGGATAAACACCACGACCGAAGGATCGCCCGTAGCTACCGCGGCCAGCACGGTCCACCCCACCTGGATCAGCAGCCAGCTTACCGTAGCATTCCGGAGAGTCCACGCCGTCCTACCGATCTTGCGTAGTCGATCACGCTCCAGGTTGAACGCGTGTACCCATCCCATCACTGCCGAACGGATCACGAAAGCATAGGCAGACTCACCGCGGCGGGCCGTTGCGGGGTCGGTCGGAAGTCCAACATTCCGGTGATGACCGGCCACGTGCTCGAGTCCGAAGTGCATGTACCACACACCACACAGCAAGAGGTAGCCGAGGTATCGCTCAACGGCGGAGCGGCGATGCACAAGCTCGTGAGCGATGGTGATACCCAGACCGCCGGTCATGATCCCCATGCAGAGGACCAACAGCCATCGCTCCCACATCGGAAGCGGAGTGTTGGCCCACACGTAACACCCCCAGATCAGGAGTCCCACATGCGCGGCCGCGTACAGGTACAACACCAGCCGGTAGGAGAGTTTACCATCCAGGTCGGCCATCTGCGAACGAGTCGGCTGTGTATGATCCGGACCGATCAGAACGTCCAGCACCGGTACTACAACGAAGGGTACAGCCAACACGGCGGCCCACCACCAGCCCCCTTCCATCAACGAGACGGCGACGAGGGCGGGAAGGATCAGGGCACCAAAGAATGGCCAGGGCTTCATGGCATCATCTCACACAGAACGGAGGCACTCGGCAACGGCAAGATCTTCGGGGGTGGTGATCTTGATGTTCCACGGATCGCCGCTGACCACGTGCACGCTGGCACCGAACGCTTCAACGAGCGAGGCATCGTCGGTGCCGAGTACACCGGCTACATCGGCGTTCGTATAGGCTTCGCGTAACAGTGCGGCACGGAATCCTTGTGGCGTCTGGATCCGGCGAAGGTCGGTGCG
>JANJTN010000215.1 GCA_024711065.1 bacterium | reverse complement strand
CCCCCCCCCCCCGCCGCCCCCCCCCCGCCCCGCGCTGCCTCCGGATCGCCGCCACCCCCCTACCCACCCAGGCGCGAAGCCGCCTCCGGTACGCGAGCCGCCGCCGATAGGACGCGAGCCGCCGCCGCTGGGGCGCGAGCTGCCACCGCTTGGACGCGAGCTGCCGCCGCTGGGACGCGAGCTGCCACCAGACGGACGCGAGCTGCCACCGGATGGACGCGAGCTGCCGCCGGACGGACGCGAGCTGCCGCCGCTCGGACGCGAGCTACCGCCGGACGGACGCGAGCTGCCGCCGGATGCTGGCGGGCGTGATTGACCCCTGGAGGCCGAAGTGGACCTGGATCTCGAAGGATCCTTACTGGTCCTGGAAGGTTTGCGTTGAGGTGCTCGCATGCCGATTCCCATCGTGAGCTAGTGAAGGGGGCTGGCCACGCCAACGGCGATGTTGCCAGCTCCAAAGATGTGGTAGACGCATCACGGCCTGTTCCAGTACATGCACGTGGCGTCGCGTAAGTTCAATGATCGCATTGCGATCGGTGCCCAGGTCGTCCATTGGCAACTGCCGCAGAACGGCAGAGTAACGCCCATCTGCGCAACGTTCAGCGAAAGCATAGAAGATCGGCACCCGGAACCGGAGAGCCAGAGCTGCCGGTGCTTCATACGTAGGCGTTGGGCGTCCGAAGAACGGGATCCACGGATCCCGTTCCGGATGTGCGTGCTGGTCGGCCAAGAATGCAACGGTGCCACCCCTCGTGAGAGCCTGCACAAGTGGTCGCGCAGCATCGTGCATGGGCACGATCACGTTGCCGAACTGTGTACGGTAGGCATTCAGTTCGCGATCGGCTTCGGCATTCTTCTGCGGATGGGCCACGATGGTCACCGGCCCCCCGATTCGCAGGCCCGCGGCCATGGCCAGGTACTCCCAGTTTCCAAAGTGGGCTGATAGCAGGATCGAGGCTTCCCCGCGTTGATGGCGATCTCGCACCATATCGATACCCGGGATCTCTACGCGGTCCAGCAGATCGGATTCCGACAAAGCCGGAACGGCGAGCAGTTCTGCCAGCGTGATCCCCAGATTCTCGTAAGCCCCCTTCACGATGGCTTCGCGTTCAGTAACGGTACGTTCTGCGAATGCGTGGGCAACGTTGTTCCGGGTGATCGCCAGTCGGCGCCGGTCCAGGGTCATCAACCGACCGAGTCGACGTCCGGTAGCGATACGCTGCTCAGGGGTCGACCGACGCAGTCGTCCTCCCAACCAGCGCAAGGTTCGGACAGTAAATTGGTCAGCGAATCGACTCACCGGCTTCTCGGCAGCAGGTCTTGAACAGGATTAGGTGATGGCGAGAAGGCTCGCGCCCACCGGTCGAACCACTTCTCGTCGCGCACCTCACCGATCACCGTGCTGTGCACCAGTTTGTGGTTCTGCATCAGCTGCCAATCCACAAAGTAGAAGTAAGCGCCACCCTGCACGTTCTGGTAGAACCAGATCTCATACGGCTTGGTATCGATGGTCTGGATGAACTGCTCCACCTGGGTCGGCAGCCCGTACTTCAGTAGCGTCACTCCGCGGTCCGTTCTCCACCCATCTCGCACAGCAGCGCTGGCGTAGAACGCCTGAGCCCGCTGATACATCTTTCGGAATTCATCCAGGCGTTCGTTGGCCTCGGTCTGTGGATCGGGATCGCGCAACATCCAGAACTTGTACAGGAACCGCTGTTTGGCGCGATCGCTGTCCAGGTCCTCCATGGTCACTTTCTCCGCGTTGGACGCGATCACCTTGGCCAGTTCCAGCTCGTTGGCGAGCTGATCGCCGGTCTTAACGGACCACTCCGATGCAAAGAATCGTTGATCCTCCGTGAGCAAGAGCTGTCCTTCGGGCGGAAGCTCGGGGTTAAGCACGTAGAAGCGCTCCTCGCGGGTCGAGAGGGTCCGCGAGAGGTCAAGGGGCTTGATGGAGACCACCAAGGTGTAGACGCCGCTTCGCAACAATCCGGCCGGCAGGTCTTCGCGATACAGCAGGGCATCACCAACCGACAACATCTTGCGATACGTGGTCAGCATCTCCTGCCGTACCTGATCGAGCACGCGATACTCGATCACGAAGGTATCGAGTTGATTCAGCCGGGCGTTGTAGATCTCGCCGTAGATACTGATCGAAGGGTCGGTGCCTACGAGCTCGTGCCGCGGATTGGGAATGGCCTCGACGCCGTTGCGCTGGAATGCCGCAGCGCCTCCCTCCGTGGCGGGGAGCGTGAACATCACATCGCTCATATCGGCTTGCAGGCCAAAGGCGTGCACTTTGGAGGCGAATGTGGACGAGATCACGCGCGACGTGTCCGTCATGTCTCTCACGGTGAGCCGCACTGTGGCGTCGCCGGGCTGCAGCATCACGCGACGAGCGCCAGTGTAGTACTGGGCGTGTTGTGGTCTGGACGTCGTAGCGTAGGCCGTAGCCGTCCACTCCTCCAGCACGGTATCACCGCTGGCCTGGACGATCTGCAGCTGGCAGAACAGTGTGCCTTCAAAGCCAGACGGCCGTACGTCATACCGTACGGCCGTCTCCGGAAAGGCATAATGAAATTCCCACTTCGTCTGCCCCGCTTCGCCCTTGAACTGGACGACGTCCGCTACGAAGTCGATCGTTTGTGCTTTGGCTACGCCGAAGACGACGACCAGGGAGACGATGGCGGCGAAAAGGCGTGCGATGGCTTACTCGAAGGCGATGGACACACTGAGACGGTTCACCAAGCCCAGCTCGGTGGTGGGGCTGATCGAGTAATCGATCGAGCCGTCGAAGCCCCCTGCCATATACTTCAAGCCCACACCGCCGGAAAGACCAAACTGGTCGCTGCCGAAGCGGTAGCCGGCGCGGAAGGACACGAACTCGCGGAACGTATACTCCGTACCGATAGCGAACTGCTCAGGAACATCGGCGAATGTTTCGAAGTCGCCGGCCATGATCCACTGATGGACCACGGTGCCGTCTTCATCCGTGATCGGGCGGTCGCCAACAAATCCATTGAACATGTCCACACCGATACCGGCGCGGAAGGAAAGGGGCATGTCGAAGTTCGACGTCTGGATCTGCATGTCGATCGGGCTGGCATTCAAACCGGGAACCGGATTGTTCGTGCTGGTCACTTCCGGACCGTCGAACGTTTGGGCTGTGCCCAGGTTATTAATGGAGAAGCCAAGGACCACACCATTGAAGCCTGTCTCATAGCGCGTGCCGACGTCGAACGTGAAGCCACTTGCCGCCATGTTCGAAAAGCCGTGGTTCACAAAGCGAGCGGTAGCGCCAAAGGAGAATCGCTCGGTCAGATTACCGGCCAGCGTAATACCAACGGCGATGTCACTCACATTATAGATACCACCGGTCCCGTCCGGTTGGTCCGTGGTGGTCACGTTGATGTCGCCACTTGAGAATCCAACGAAGCTGGCAGCCAGCCGATAATTCTCTGAGACCGGGATCATGAAGGCCGCAAAGCTGTGTTGCATCCCGGCGAACCAGAAGGTGTGGCTGAAGTCGACCCCAAAGCCATCGACTTGGGTCAATCCTGCCGGGTTCCAGAAAATGGAGGTCAGGTCATTGGCCACACCGCTGTAGGCACCGGCCATGGCTGTTCCTCGAGCCCCCACTCCGATCTTCAGGAACTGTCCGCCCGATAGACCCACCTTGGTGAAGTCGCCGGCGGTCACTGACTGGATCTGTCCCTGTGCACCGGAGACCATCGCTACGAGAACGACGACCACCGTTGCGATCCGCGTCATTGTACCAAACATCCGATCCATGAAATACTCCGTCCTGTGTCAGGGTTAGTTGGAGGGTGGGAGCTTGTCCGCTCCCACCCCTGGGGTCATCGATGTCCTTACTCCGCCACCAGTCGGGCCGGGCCGACCACGATCGTGAACTTGCGAACCACCTTGGCGCCATCCGGCGTCTCGATCTCAGCGATCAGCATCTGGCTGGCAACACGCTGGCGGTTTTTCGTCATCAGATCCCACACTTCGGCACCGAACGTGGTCGGGTCCGTGCTCGTGGTTTCGTCGTGATTGAACTCGGCAATCAGATCACCCGTGGTGGTAAAGATCTTGATATCGGCTTTCCGCGGAAGGCGGGTGAAATAGATCTTGCCATCGAAGCTGGAGCGCACACCTTCGTGGGTGACGTAGTACGGATTCGGTACCACTTGGACCTGCTCGAGTTGAGCGTCCGAGTACGAAGCACC
>JANJTN010000025.1 GCA_024711065.1 bacterium | reverse complement strand
GGTCACCGGCACCATTGTACCGGTCAACCAGAAGTACTCCTGCCCGTGCGGATCTACGCGTCGTTCGTAGTAGTCCTCCCACACGGAGTGACCTTGCCGCGTGATACGAAGCCCCTTGAAATCCTCTCGCGCAACCGCCGGCACGTTCACGTTCAACAGCGTGCCCATCGGCAGGTCGATCTCCATCAACTGCGTTGCAACATCCCGAGCCACTTCCGCCGCCAGCGACATGTCGGCCTTGTGGTCGAAGGTGGCCAGCGAGACGGCCATGGACGGGATGCCCATCAGCGTTCCCTCGGTAGCGGCGCTGACCGTGCCCGAGTAGATCGCATTCACACTGGTATTCGAACCGTGATTGATGCCACTAACCACCACGTCCGGCCGCTGCTCCAACAGGGTACTGACCGCCAGTTTCACGCAGTCCGCCGGAGTCCCATTGATCGCCCAGCCGAACATCTCGCCATTACGATGAAAAGGCACGGCTCGCAGGGGGCTCGATACGGTCAGCGCATGGCCGACAGCGCTTTGTTGACGGTCCGGGGCTACGACAACGACCTCGCCGATCTCGCGCATGGATTGTACCAGCGCCGAGATCCCTGGTGAGTCGATGCCGTCGTCGTTGGTAACCAGGATCCTCATCGTGTGAGGTCCAGATAGAAGATGAAGGCCATCAGCGCCAGCAACAAGGCAACGCCGATCTGCTGGAAGCGGATCTTCACGATGGTGGGGATCTCTCGGCGGATCACGGCCTCGATGGCCACGAACACCAGGTGGCCTCCGTCCAGACCGGGCAATGGCAATAGATTCATCACGGCCAGCGAGATCGAGATCAGGGCCATGAAGCGCAAGAAGCTTTCCAGACCCATCTCCTGACTCTGCGATGCCATCTGGGCAATGCGGATCGGTCCGCCAAAACTCTGGCGGACACCAACATCGCCACGGATCACATGCGTAACCGATGCCACGATCAGGTTCACGGTACGAGCGACCTCGCCAACGGCCATACCGGCTGCCTGGATCGGATCGAACGTCAGGGACCGCCGTGGTCCGGTGTAGGTCATCATCAGCTCCACGCCGATCGTGGAGTCGGCTCCAACCGTGACGGTACACGGCAGAGTGGTATCCCCACGCTCCACATGGAACACTACCGGCTTGCCGGCATGACGCCGGATGTAGGACTGCACCTGAGGCGTTGCCGACACGGCCGTACTATCCATCGCCAGCAGACAATCGCCGGTCTTCAATCCGCCTTTGTCGGCCGGGTCGTACGAGACCACGGCACCCAACGACACATCGTAGCCTTTGGGGAACATACCCAGCCCCTTGCCATCGGCCAGGGAACGAACGATGTCGCGTCCTTCCACGGTTCTCGTCACCCGTCCGCCATCTCGATCGACCACCAGGGTGCGCGTTCCCGTCTGATGTTCCAGTCCGAGAGCCGTTGTGAATTCGCCCCAGGTCTCAACCGCAGTGCCATCCACGCTGATCACGCGATCTCCGGAGCGCAGGCCCGCCGAGGCCGCCACGGAGGTGGGCTCTACCCAGCCGAGTTGGGTTGTTTCGAGATCTTCCTGGCCCCAGATCAGCGGAATGGACCAAAAGATGACCACGGCCAGCAGCAGGTTCATCACCACTCCAGCCACCAGCACCAGCGCTTTCTGCCAGTTCTTTTTGGCGCGGAATTCCCACGGCTGTGCTTCGTGTTCGGTGAACGAGGTGTCGAAGGACTCGTCCACCATACCCAGGATGCGCACGTAACCGCCAATGGGCAAGGCCGCAATGCGATAGTCCGTGTCGGCACCCAGATCGAGGTCCTCCGGCAACTTGCCGAAGCTGAAGCCCGTGCGCCGATTCCATCCCAGAACACGCGGTCCCATGCCGATGGCGAACACATCGGCTCGCATGCCGGTCCACTTTGCCAGCAGGAAGTGGCCGAGCTCGTGAACGAACACCAGGATGCCGATCACGATGATGAAGGAGAACAGGGGGCTGAGGAAGTCCATGGTCTGTAGGGGCTAGGGATTTGGGGCTAGGGGCTAGGGGCGAAGGGTTAAGGTTGACGCAAACTCGCGCGATTCCTGATCCAGTTCCACAATGGCGTCCAATGACGGATGAGACAGATGTTCCATGTGTGACAAGGTCTCTTCGATGATCGTCGGGATGCGCGTGAACAGGATCTTCCTTTCCAGGAAGGCCTGCACAGCCACCTCGTTGGCAGCGTTCAGCACGCAGCCGGCAGAGCCCCCTTCACGAAGCGCTTCGTAGGCCAGGCGCAGACACGGGAAGCGATCCTGGTCGGCCGGTTCAAAAGTGAGCTGGCCGAGGGCGGCAAGGTCCATGCGAGGAACGTCGAGTTCTGCACGGTGCGGGAAGGTGAGCGCATACTGAATGGGGACGAGCATCGTTGGCACGCCCATCTGCGCTTTCACGGAACCATCGATGAACTCCACCATGGAGTGGATGATGGACTGCGGATGGACGATCACATCGATGCGATCGGGTTCGAGGTCGAAGAGCCACCGGGCTTCCATCACCTCGAAGCCTTTGTTCATCAGCGTTGCCGAATCGATCGTGATCTTGGCGCCCATGCTCCAGTTCGGATGCTTGAGTGCTTGTGCTGCCGTAACGCGTTCGAGGTCGGCGGCGGGAGTGGTTCGAAAGGGGCCGCCGGATGCGGTGATGATGAAGCGGTCGATATCGGCCGTGCGCTCGCCGACCATGCATTGCAGGATGGCGGAGTGCTCGGAGTCGACCGCCAGCAGTGTAGCGCCAAACTGTTCCACCGCGGGCAGCATGATCTGCCCGGCACTCACCAGAGTTTCCTTGTTGGCCAGGCCCACTTGATGTCCGGCCCGGATGGCGTGCATCGTGGGCACCACTCCGGAGAATCCGACCATAGCACTCATCACTACGTCGTTCTCGGGGTCGGCAGCAGCTTGGCTAAGTCCTTCTTCGCCACACAGGATCGGGCCGGAGAAGGACGTAGCCTGCTTGAAGGCCGTGTACGCATCCGCATCGCGGATCGCAACGCCATACGGCTTGAACCGCTCTACCTGTGCTGCCAGGTCTTGCCAGCGGGTGTTGCACGTGATCCACCGCAGTTGATACGGTGGTCCAAGCCGCGAAAGGACGTCCAGGGTCTGTGTTCCGATCGACCCCGTGGAGCCGAGCACGGAGATCGTGCGCTGTGCTGCTTCCATACCCTAGAGGTACTGCTTGGTGATGTCCTTGCCGGACGGCGTGAAGCAGGCGAACTCGCCGGCCTCCATGTCGTCGTCTTCCCGGTACGACACCCACAGGAAGTAATTCCGCAACCATTTCCAGAAGGCTCTCGACCGCTGGCGTTGCATATAATGGACCACGTAGGGATGCGCTGCAACGGTCACACGAAGCTTCCAGGTGCGCGCTCGGTAGGAGCGCAGCCACCGGTCGATGGACGTCATGGTGGTGGCTGGCGATTGCACCTTGCCGGTCCCGAAGCACAGCGGACAGTTCTCGGAGGTACGTTCGGCCATGCTCTGCCGGATCCGCTGGCGCGTGATCTGCATGATGCCGAGCTGTGTGATCGGATATGTGATCGTCTTAGCGCGGTCGCGCGCCAGTTCGTTCCGCATCTCGTTAAGCAGTTTGCGGCGATTCTCTTCGTGCTGCATGTCGATGAAGTCCACCACGATCATGCCGCCGATGTCGCGCAGCCGGAGCTGCTTGGCCACTTCTCGGGCAGCTTCGAAGTTGGTCTTCACAGCGTTGTCTTCCTGGGTCCGCTCATTCGACGCCCGGCCCGAGTTCACGTCGATCACCACCATGGCTTCCGTATGGTCGATCACGATGGAGCCACCGCTCTTGAGGCGAACGGTACGCTGATGCGTGGCGTGCACTTCCTTTTCGATGCCGTAGATCTCGAACATCGGCTTGGTATCGGCGAAGAGCTCCACCTTACCGCGCAGTTTGGGTGCCGTGCGTTCCACATAGGAACGGATCTCGCGATACACCTTGGGATCGTCGACGATCACCTGCTGGACGTCATCCTTGAACAGGTCCCGGATCACGCTGTGCGTTACGCCGGCCTCTTCATGCAGCAGCATCGGCCCCTTGGCCTTGCGTACTTCTTCCTCCATGTCGCGCCAGTCGGCCAGGAGCGACTCGAAGTCGCGCTTGATATCGTCATCATCCAACCCAGTGGCTGCGGTGCGAATGATGCAGCCCATGCCTTCGGGCAGGATCTGCCGAGCGATGCTCCGGAGGCGCTTGCGTTCGCGCTGGCTTTGCACCTTGCGGGAAACGCCGATCGCATCGTCGAACGGGAGCAACACCACGTTGCGTCCGGTAAGGCCCACCTTGGTGGTCACGCGAACGCCTTTCTGATGATAGGCTTCGCGCGTGACCTGGACGATCACATTCTGTTTGGGCTGCAGATTGATGGTCACGTTCCCGCTCCGCTTGGTGCGGAAGGTGGGCAGCCGTTTGCCGGTGACGGCTTTGGCGGTTCGCAGCGCAACGTCGCTGGACTGCACCGAGGAGGTCGTTGGCCGATCGTCCTCATCATCATCGTCGTCGGTGGACATCTCTTCCATGGACGCATCCACATCCGAGAAGTGCAGGAAGCCATCCTGCTCCAGGCCGATATCCACAAAGGCCGCATTCATCCCTTGCAGGATCTTGTTCACGCGACCGAAATAGATGTTGCCGACGTAGTGTTCGCGATCGGGTTCCTCGGTGAAGAGCTCGGTCAGGCGACCGTCTTCGGTGATCGCGATCCGTAGGTGCGTCGGTGTGACGTTGACGAGGATTCGACGGATCATAACTGATTCCGGACCAGCCGGATAAAAAAAGAGCCAAGTTTACCGTGGCGCCTTACACACAAACCGACCGTTGCTTCCTTCCGGACCTGGCGGGGTTAAGCTCGGTGTAACCGCACGGGACTTGGCTGAACGGCTAATCTACGGAATTGCGTTCACATGACCGCCGTCGGCAGCCAAGCCCCTTGCCATCGGACTCCAATTTAGCCCTTGAATTCGGGATCGAGGCCTTGCCAGCACTCCCAATAATCGGTCTGCAGCTGCGACGTTTCGAGGGCAAATCGCGTGGTGCGCGTTACGAATCGTGTTTCGAACATGAACGCCAGCGTATCCTCGAGCTTCACGGGCTTCAGCTCCACTTCAGTCATCTTCTTGTACGTATCGGCATCCGGTCCATGGCCGCTCATACAGTTATGCAGAGACGATCCGCCCGGGACGAATCCGCCGCCTTCCTTGGCATCGTACACTCCATGGATCAGCCCCATGAACTCGTTCATGAAATTGCGGTGGAACCACGGTGGGCGGAACGTGTTCTCGGCCACCATCCACCGCGGCGGGAAGATCACGAAGTCGATATTCGCCGTCCCCGGCGTATCCGTTGGAGCGGTCAGCACCGTGTAGATCGACGGATCGGGGTGGTCGAACGTGACCGTATTGATACACTGGAAGTTGGCCAGATCGTACTTGTACGGGGCATAATTCCCGTGCCAGGCCACCACATTCAGCGGTGAATGGTCGTAGGTCCCCCGCCAGAGATTCCCTTGGAACTTGGCCACCACGGCGAATTCGCCGGTTCGGTTCTCGTACCAGGCTTCCGGGATCAGGAAATCCCGCGGATAGGCCAGACCGTTGGCGCCGATCGGCCCCAGGTCCGGCAGCTTGAAGGGGGCTCCGTAGTTCTCGCAAATGTAGCCGCGCACGTTGCCGGACACTTCCACGCGGAACTTGATGCCGCGCGGGATCACACAGATCTCGCCGGGCTTGAGTTCGACCTTGCCCATCTCGGTGAGGAACACCAGTTCGCCAAGCTGGGCCACGATCAGCATTTCGCCATCGGCGTTGTAGAAGAACGTGTCGGTCATCGACGTGTTGGCCGCATACAGGTGAATGGCATGTCCTGTCTGGGTGGTCAGATCGCCGGCGCCGCCCAGCGTCACGATCCCCTCGATGAACGTGGTGGGTGCCGTGGGAAGGGGCAGTGGGTCCCACCGCAGCTGATTCGGCGGCGTCACGACTTCGTCGAACGGCGTGGACCGTAGCAGCCCGTTGTCGATGCGCTCATACGGCTTGTGCACCACCGACGGGCGGATGCGGTACATCCACGACCGTTTGTTGGTGTGCCGCGGCATGGTAAAGGCTGTGCCGTTGATCTGCTCGGCGTACAACCCGAACGCCGGCTTCTGGGGAGAGTTCCGCCCTTGCGGGAGCGCCCCTTTCACCGCCTC
>JANJTN010000178.1 GCA_024711065.1 bacterium | reverse complement strand
AAAAACACGCGCTTGCCGGGTTGGCGTTTGGCGTTGACCCACATTTCCACGGTGAGCGCTGTCTGCCGCGGCGTGGTGACCTGCCCCTCGACCTCGATGAAATGATGGTCGCGTCCGCTCGGCACGGACATCTGCACGGCGCGCAGCAGGCAGGACTTGTTGGCATCGCACTGTGCCTGACCCATGGAAACCGTGGGTAGTCCAAGACCAACGAACAGCAGGAACAGGAGTCGCGAACGGAGCGTCATGGGCAGAGCGAAAAGCAGCGGTCGGATTGGGAATTGCCGGTACGATCAGTGACCCGAAAGATACTCAGAAGTCCCCGCCTCATCAGTATTTTCACGTCATGAAGCATACCCTAGGCCTCCTCGCCCTGATCCTCGGCTGTACGGTGGTTGCCGCCCAGTCGCCCAAGAACTTTGCCGTCCAGATGTCGGCTTCCGTTGTCGAGTCGCCAACGCCGTCGATCACGCTCACGTGGAATGCCGACAAAAACACGACCGCCATCCAGATCTTTCGGAAGGCCAAGGACGCGTCAACATGGTCGGCCCAACCCTATGCCACTCCGGCAGCCGATGCGGTGGACTGGACCGACACCGAGGTGGAGATCGGCATCCCCTACGAGTACCGCGTGATCCGCGACATCACGCAGCAGATCGGTGTAGACACCAACACCCAGGAACCGATCATGCGGCGGTACTGGGCCTTCGGTTATCTGCTCAGTGGTATCAAGGTACCGCCAGCGCTGCGAGGCCGGGTGTTGATCCTGGTGGACTCCACCGTGGCAAGCCCCTTGCAGGAAGAACTCGACACGCTGGTCACCGATCTGCAGCGCGAGGGGTGGACGCCCACCGTGCGTCAGGTGGCACGTCGGGAACAGTTCGACGGCGCTGCTGTTGAAGCGAATCGTCAGCTGATCAAGGACTTTGCGAATCAGTACCGCAACGAGCTTCAGCACATTCTGATCATTGGCCGCGTGGCGATCCCCTATTCCGGAGACGTTGCTCCGGACGGCCACGTGCCGGACCACCGCGGTGCCTGGCCGGCCGATGGCATCTATGGGGACCTGGATGGCTCGTACACCGATCAGTACAACGACGTGCCCAACACGCAGCGTCCGGTGAACAGCAACATCCCGGGTGACGGCAAGTACGACCAGAGCCTGTTCGGAAAAGTGGAGATCGCGGTCGGCCGCGTAGACTTCTATGACATGCCCCAGTTCGAAGCATCGGAGGTCGAACTCCTGAGGCAGTACTTCCACAAGAACCACGCCTTCCGCAGCGGCCAGACGGACGTAGCGATCGAAGGCGTTGTCGACGATCACTTCGGCGGCTACGGCGAATACTTTGCCGCAACCGCATGGCGGTCCTTCCCGGTGTTCGGCGGATACCCTTCCGTGAAGGCCGCCGACTGGTTCACGGAGCTGGCCGGTCCCAAGACCTACCTCTGGGCCTATGGTTGTGGCGGCGGCAGCAATACCAGCGCCAATGGCGTTGGGACCACGGCGGACTTTGCCAGCAAACCCGTCCATGCCATTCACGCGCAATTGTTCGGCAGCTACTTTGGCGACTGGAACACGCGCAACAATCTGCTGCGCGCTTCGATCGCAGCCTCGCCCTATACGCTTACCTGCGGCTGGGCCGGACGTCCGGCGTGGTACATGCACCACATGGGCCTGGGAGAACCCATCGGCTATTCGCTCCTCATCAGTCAGAACAACCGCAGTATCGTGAATGGGGCTCTGGGCACGTACACACCGAATGTGATCTACAGCGGCACGTCGGCGTCGCTGGCCAGCATCGGCGATGGTGGCGTGCACATTGCGTTGATGGGCGACCCCACGCTGCGAGCCGTGATGGAGCCGGTGCCCAGCGTGACCACCGTTGTAGGCTCTACGGAATATCCGAACAAGGTGAATCTGTCGTGGGAGGCCCCCACCGAAGGCGCCGACGGCTACATGGTCTTTCGCTACCGCTCGGCCTTGCGCGGTTGGGAACTTCTCACGCCGCGCCCCATCACGGAGACCGCCCTGCGCGACTCGGTCCGCAGTCAGGGCGACGTGCAGTATCGCGTCCACGCCGTGGGCTTGCGCCAGACCTACAGTGGCTCCTACTACGACATGGGACAGGGCGCTGTTGCTACCGTGCTGACCACCGGCGTGCAGGATGCAGCACGCACGGCTTCGGCCATGCACCTGGCACCCAACCCTGCAGCATCTGCCACCGTGGTGCAGCTTGATCTGGTCAACGATGGTTCGGCGGCGATCGACGTTGTCGATGCCACGGGCACCGTGGTGCTGCGGCGGACGTTCGACGCGCTCTGGACCGGCTCGCATCACGTGAGCATCGACCTGAGCCCCCTACCCAATGGCGCGTATCGCGTGTGCGTACGTACGGCGGATGGCGTGATGAGTGCCGCGCTACACGTGCTTCGCTGATCGCGATCGCCAGAACAGATACACGGGAATGCCGGACGCCACGATCCCCAGACCGGGGAGCGTGTAGTCCGTCTTCTCCACCAGCAGCACCACGCAGATCGCGGTAGCTGCCACGATGTACAACGCCGGCAGGAAGGGATATCCGAAGGCCTTGTAGGGACGTTCGGCAAGGGGCTTGGTACGGCGCAGCCGGAAGATACCGGCAATGCTGAGCACATAGAAGAGCAGCACGGCAAACACCACGTAGTCCAGCAGCTGTCCGTACGAGCCAGACAGACACAGTGCCGATGCCCAGGCCGCCTGCATCCAGAGTCCACGCGCCGGGACTCCGTTCGCATTCAATTCTGCCGCGCCGGCAAAGAACAAGCGGTCTTTGGCCATGGCCCAGTAGGCCCTGGCACCGGCCAGGATCAGACCGTTGTTGCAGCCAAAGGTGCTGATCATGATCAGCACGGCCATCACGGTGGCACCGGCCGGGCCAAGCATCATTTCGGCGGCAGCCGTGCCAACGCGTTCGTTGGTGGGATACATGATCCCACGGCCGGCTACGGTCTCGGCACCCTCGGTTCCACC
>JANJTN010000174.1 GCA_024711065.1 bacterium | reverse complement strand
GCATCGTCGGTGCGTTGATCGCGTTCTGCTGGGGGGCATGGGCCACACCTGCGGATGCGGCCGAGATGCGTCCGCTACCCGAACTCCGGCTGGCTAGCGCTACGCCGGTGGTGCAGCCGGGCCTACGATACGACCTCCTGCGCGATTCCTCCCGGCAGCTCACGTTCGCCGATGTGCGATCCAGCGCGAACTGGCTTCCGGGGACCGAACCCAGCCCCAATTTCGGCTACACCCAGAATGCGGTGTGGTTCCGGTATCGGCTTTCGGTGGACTCCTCGGTCCACCAGCGACCGTGGTTAATGGTGCTCTCTTACCCCTATCTACAGTGGATCGACGCCTGGTTCGTGATGGCCGATGGTTCGGTGGTGCACGATCAGGCCGGTACCCATGCTCCGAAGTATACCTCCGGAGCCGTGGATCGTCCACGGGCCCAGCACGAGATCCTGCTCCCGTCGCCCATCTCCGAGATCCGCGAGGTATATGTTCGGATCGAGTCGCGTCTGGTGGTGGCAGTCCAGCTGTCGTTTCAAGATCAGGAAGCGGCTCTGGCCCGCAGCGATCGCTCGCCCGTGATCATGTGGTTGTTCATGGGGCTGGCAGGGGGCTTGTTCGCGTACAACCTGTTCCTGTACTTCTTCCTCAGGGACAAGGCCTATCTACTCTACCTGCTGTACCTAGGGCTGTTCGCGATCTTCGTTCCGATCGCCGTGGATGGGTATGCTACCGTCCTGTTTCCCACCAACCCCTGGATCACGGACCACTTCCTGATCACGCTCAGTGCTTTGGCCAATATGGCGGCGCTGGCCTTTACCATCGAGTTTCTTCAGGTGCGAACCAATGCGCCACGGATCCACCGATGGGTGTGGGTGCTGTATGCCGGGTGGATCGTGCTTGGAACAGCCGCGATGTGGATCGATCCGCAGATCACGCATCAAACGTCGAATCATGTGGCCACCGTGAACATCGTCGTGATCGGAACCTGCCTGGTGATCGCGATCCGCAAGAAGTATCGTCCGGCCATCTTCTTCGCTATCGGATGGTCCATGCTACTGGTCCTTGCAACGGTCTTCATAGCACAGAACCTTGGACAACTCCCGGCGAACTACTTCACCGTCCACAGCCTGCAGTTCGGCGTTGCCGCCGAGATGGTGATGCTCAGTATTGCCCTGGCAGCCAGGATCAGCGAGGTCCGGCGTCGGCAGCAGGAAGACGCCAAGAAGGCGCTGGAGGGCGAGATCTACCGTCTGCGCACCATCGAACTCCAACGCGAGCGGGACAACGCCGACCGGCTCTTGCTGAACATCCTGCCGCCCGTGATCGCCACGCGGCTGAAGCAGGAAGAGAATCCGATCGTGGACCGGTTCCAGAACGTGGCCATTCTGTTTGCGGACATTGTCGGATTTACCACGCTAGCCGAACAGATGTCGCCGGGAGAACTGGTCTCGCTGCTGGACGATGTATTCTCGGAGATCGATGCGATCGTGCAGAAGCACGGCCTGGAGAAGATCAAGACCATTGGCGACTGCTACATGGCCGTGTCCGGCCTGCCTGAGCCCCGTGCCGAATTCCTGACCGGTATGGCGGAGGCAGCACTGGAGTTACGGAGCACGCTCGAGGACCTATCTGCCCGGAACCGTGTACCGATCTCCATGCGGATCGGCATCCATGTTGGTGAAGTGGTGGCTGGTGTGATCGGCCGGACCAAGTTCGCCTACGACCTCTGGGGTGCTGCGGTGAACCTGGCGTCGAGAATGGAAACCCACGGAGAGGCCGGCAAGGTGCACGTGTCCGAGCCGTTCGCCATAGCGCTGAACGAGCTCTATGAATTCGAAGACCGTGGCAACATCGCCATCAAAGGCATGGGGTCGGTGCGGACGTTCTTCCTGGTGAACAGAAAGACCAAGCCCGTTCGTGTTGGATAGCGCTGCGCTCCTGTAGCGGCGTGAGCCTACGCTTCGCCGTTGGCGAACCGCACCCAGTCGGTCGATGGGATCTCTGTCACTCCAAGCTGACGCAGCATGGTCACGATCTGGCCGCGATGATAGGTTCCGTGATTCATCACCTGCATCACCACGTCGCCCTTGTAGAACTGCGCAGTAGCGCTGCGGCCTTCCACAACGAGCACGCTATCTAGCGTTGCCTGATCAGCCCCCTGCACCCAATCCATCCATTCGTGCAAGCTGGCCTGGAGTCCGTCGCGAAGTTCTTCCATGGATCCTGAGAAGGTCTTTGCCGGACGTGCCGACACGTCGCCGCCGGTCATGCGTGCCATCCACAGGTACTGTCCGCTCCAGATATGCAGCCAGGTCTCATAGATCGAAGGAAAACTGGAGACCACCTCGGCGCGGTGCAGTGTGGGATCGAGTTGCAGTGTTGCCCCAAACAAGCGGTTGTTGGCCCAGATGTTGTACTTGCAGTACTCCAGCAGTAGTTCTTGCGCGTTCATGTGGTGCTCGTGGGATGGCGTGGGAGATCGGAGGGCCAACATACGCAGCAAACGATCCGGGATTACTCATCCGGGACATTGTCCCGGATGAGTAATCCCGGATCGAGGCCGTAAGTCGTTGAACATAAATAGAGCGGAGGCATTCCCGGATAGTATCCGGGATAAGTATTCCCGGATACTGTCCCGGATGAGTGATCCCGGATCGTTTCGGGGATCGTTTCCGTGGGTGTGGTACCTTTGTGTTCGCACACATGTTCCACCAACGCTGAATTTCACCCATGCGCATTCTCCTGACCCTGGCTGTGGCGGCCCTCGTAGCCACCTCGGCCACTGCCCAACTGAAACTGCCGGCCCTGAGCCCGACGTCCACCATCACACAGGAATTCTCCACCTCGCAGATCGAGATCGTCTACAGCCGCCCATCCATGCGTGGACGTACGATCTTTGGCGACCTCGTGCCATTTGGTACGGTCTGGCGCACGGGTGCCAATGCGGCCACCAAGATCACGTTCGGCGAAGAAGTGATCATCGGCGGTACCAAGGTGCCAGCCGGCTCGTACTCGTTCTACACGGTTCCCGGCAAGGACGAATGGGAAGTGATCCTGAACAAGAACACCGGTAACTGGGGAGCCATGGGCTACGATACCAAGGACGACGTGGTGCGCGTGAAGGTCAAGCCGATGGCACTGCCGCAGGCGATGGAGACCTTCACGATGTGCGTTGGCAACATCACGTTCTCCACGTGTACGATCGACGCTGCCTGGGAGAACACCAAGATCTCCGTTCCGGTGAAAGCTCCGAACGAAGAGCGTCTGGCCGCCTCCATCACCAAGGCGATCGAGCAGCCGAACATTCCCTACCAGCAAGCAGCCACATACTATTACGAGACCAACCAACAACTCGAGAAAGCTCTGAGCTATGCAACCATCGCCGCTCAGCGCAACAACAGTGCCTACTGGCTGCACATGCTCCGCGCTCGCATCGCCGCAAAAGCTGGCTTTACCACCGTTGCCCGCGAAGCCGCCAACAAGACCATCGAAGTGGCCAAAGGCACGCCGGGCGAAGCCGAGTACACCAAGTATGCCAATGAACTCCTGAAGTCGCTCGACTGATCATGAATCGTCTGACCACTGCAGCGATCCTGGTCGTGCTGACCGGGGTCGCTGCCCTGGCACAACAGGTGCGCCCCCTTCCTCAAGCCCAGCTCTACGGCGAACTGCGCAAACTGCAGTCGTTCACCAGTGTGCTGTATGTGGCAGCGCACCCCGACGATGAGAATACGCGGCTCCTGAGTTGGCTGGCACGTGGACAGCACATCCGCACGGCCTACGTGTCGCTTACGCGTGGCGACGGTGGACAGAACATCCTGGGTAGTGAGCAAGGGGCTGCCCTGGGGTTGATCCGCACTAACGAACTGCTCGAAGCCCGCGGACTGGACGGCGCTGAACAGTTCTTTACACGAGCCATCGATTTCGGGTTCTCCAAGAACGCCGAGGAAACCTTCCAACACTGGGACGCCGACGTCCTTACCCAGGACGTGATCCGCGTGATCG
Organism: bacterium; assembly: GCA_024711065.1. Taxonomy (GTDB): domain Bacteria; phylum Bacteroidota; class Ignavibacteria; order Kapaibacteriales; family Kapaibacteriaceae; genus OLB6. The sequence goes on along the minus strand of JANJTN010000174.1, from coordinate 5,952 downwards.
AGCGCTTCCGTCCGGACGTGATGATCTGTCGCTTCCCGGCCAGCCGCATGGCAGGCCACGGACAGCACGAAGCCTCGGCCATCATAGCCAAACGCGCCTACGAAGCCTGTCCGCCGGAACAACGTCCCACACGCCTGCTCTTCAACGCGTTTCGCTTTGGCGATCGCAGCACGATCAAGGAAGGCATGTTCGCACTGGACGTTGGCCAGTTCGATCCGCTCATCGGCATGGGCTACGGCGAACTCGCCGGTCTGAGCCGCTCCCTGCACAAGAGTCAGGGTGCCGGCACCCCCAGCACGCCGGGCGTACAGCGCGAATACTTCGAAACGCTTGCCGGCCAGCCCCCTTCAATCAGTTTGTTCGACGGGATCGACACCACGTGGAACCGTGTTGGCCGCGCCGATATTGGTCTGGCGATCGACGCCGTACTCGGACGCTTCTGGCAAGGGGCTCCCCACGAGTTGCTGCCAGAGTTGTTCCGGATCCGCGCGATGATCACCGAGATCAAAGATCCGTTCTGGCGAGACCTGAAGCTACAGCAGATCACGTCGGTGATCGTGTCGGCACTCGGCATCACGGCCGACGCGTCCGTAGCGCAGCCACTGGCCGTTGCAGGGTCGGACGTGAAGACCACGCTGCGCGTAGTGGCCCGTGCCGGACGCCAGGTACAGCTAGCCGGCATCCGCTGGCCGGATGGCGAGGAGTCTACCGTGGTGCAGCTCGGCCACGATTCGCTGTACAGTGTAGATCGTACGGTGCGCATTCCTCAGACGGTCAAACCCACCAATCCCTATTGGCTGGAACGCGACGCGGCAGGCGGTCTCTTTACGATCGACGACGCCTCGTTGCTGGGAGAGCCGATGACGCCTCCGCAACTGACCGTGGGGATCACGCTCAGGGTGTATGGCGAGTCGATCTCTCTCTCTCTTCCCTTGAGCTACAAGCAACTCGATCCGCTGCATGGCGACGTGATCGAAGAACTGCGTATCGTGCCGCCGGTCAGTGTCGAGCCGGTGTCGCCACTGGCTGTACGGGGTCCGCAAGGACTCTCCATCGGCATCCGTCTGCGCGCCTTCGTGCCCATCCAAAGCGCTCGTCTGATGCTGTTCAGTAACAGCGGCATGCACACGGTGGCCAGCGGCATTCAGATGCGTGCCAACACCGATACGCTGATCACGATCCAACCGCCGGTGTCCACATCCGAAGAGGTCTCCTTTACGCTCGAAGTGCAAGGGGCTTCGTACAGCTCTGCCGTGAAAGTGATCGACTACGACCATCTGCCGGTGCTGCAGTACCTGGAACCAGCACGCGTGCGCGTGGTAGCCGAACCGATCACGATCACAGCGAAACGTGTAGCCTTTGTTCCCGGCGCCGGCGAGATCACGCCGGACGTGCTGCGAACGCTTGGCGTGGTGGTCGACGAAGTGTCCGATGAACAGATCCTGCGAACGGACGATCTGCTGCAGTATGATGCCGTGCTGGTGGGCATTCGCGCCGTGAACACGCGGGAGTCGCTGCAGTTCCTGATGCCGGCGTTGATGACGTACGTGGAGCGCGGCGGTACGCTGGTGATGCAATACAACACCTCGCGCGGACTGGCCTCGGAAGACCTGGGGCCATATCCCTTCCGGCTGACGCGGGATCGGGTAACCGAAGAGGATGCCGACGTTACCATCCTGAAGCCGACAAGCCCCTTGCTCACCAAGCCCAATCCGATCACGACGGCCGACTTTGACGGATGGGTGCAGGAGCGTGGATTGTACTTTACGGGCGACAGCGATGCTCGGTACGAACGCGTGCTGAGCATGCACGACGCTGGTGAAGAACCTCTGGATGGATCGTTGCTCTACACCACCTATGGCAAGGGTCACTACGTGTATTGTGCCCTGTCGCTCTTCCGTCAGCTTCCCGGCGGTGTACCCGGCGGCATGAAGCTGCTGGCCAACATGCTGAGTCTGGGAAGATGAGGCGAGAGCAGCGAGTAGCGAGCAGCGAGCAGCGAGCAGCGAGTAGCGAGAAGCGCTGGATCGTGCTCTACGCCGGCGTGCTGCTCTTTCTGGTCGCGCAGATCCTGCTCTACGCCTGGTTCACGGAGGTGTGGCGATGAGCATGCTCGATGCTGCGGTGTTCGTAGGCTCGTTGCTCATGATCCTGGTGTACGGGATGTGGAAAGGCCGCGGGCAGGGCGATCACGATGCGTATCTGCGAGCCAATCGATCGCTGCCGTGGTGGACGGTGTTGCTGAGCGTGATGGCCACGCAGGCCAGTGCGATCACGTTTCTGTCGGCACCGGGACAAGCGTACACAGACGGCATGCGGTTCGTGCAGTACTACTTTGGCCTGCCGATCGCCATGGTCGTCATCAGTGCGGTCTTTATCCCCATCTTCCGTCGCCAGAACGTCTACACCGCCTACGAATACCTCGAGCACCGCTTCGACCGGCGGACCCGTGTGACCACCAGCATCCTGTTCCTCGTGTCGAGAGGACTCAGCACGGGCATCTCGATCTATGCGCCGAGCATCATTGTAAGCACCATCCTTGGCTGGAACATCTACCTGACCAACGTTCTGGTAGGGGGCTTGTTGATGGTGTACACCTGGCGTGGTGGCGCGCGTGCCGTGGCGCATACGCAGACGGTGATGTTCGCCATTATCATGACGAGCATGGCCGTGAGCGTGTACTTTCTGCTGGGCCATCTTCCTGCCGGCATGGGATTCTCCGATGCCGTGTTGCTGGCCGGCAAGAGCGGTGCGCTCAACGTGATCACCACGGATGTGGACCTGAACGACAAGTACAATCTCTTTAGCGGGATCGTTGGCGGGTTCTTCCTGGCCCTCTCGTACTTCGGCACGGATCAGAGTCAGGTGGGCCGCTTCATTTCCGGCAAGGGTGTCGAAGAAAGCCGCAAAGGCATGCTGATGAACGGCATCGTGAAAGTGCCGATGCAGTTCGGCATCCTGTTCATCGGAGCACTGTTGGTGGCGCTCTACGCCGTGTTGCCGGCGCCAATTTTTTTTAACGACAAGGTTGCCGAGCGCGTCGAAAAGATCGAGCCGGCCAGAGCCGCCGAGTTGGACGAGCGGTGGAGCGCGCTGCAGGGCCGGCTGACCGTGGCATCGGAGGCACTGGTAGCCGACAGCAAGGATGGAGAGATCGACCCTGCGACGGAGGCAGAGTTCAAGGCCGCCACTGCTCACAAGAAAGAGCTCCGGGCCGAGTATCAATCCTTGGTGCGATCGAACGGCATTCCCGAAAGCAACGACGCCAACTACGTGTTCCTGCACTTCGTCCGCACCGTCCTCCCGGCCGGAATGGTCGGTTTGATCTTTGCCATCATCATCATGGCGTCGTGGGGGAGTATCTCGGCAGCACTGCACTCGCTGGCCACGGCTAGTTACGTGGACCTTACACGGGGAATGGGGAATGGGGAATCGGGAATGGGGAATGGGAAGAGAGAACAGGGGAATGCGAAATGGGGAATGGATCCTGAAGCACATCTGCAAGTCTCTACTCACGATTCCCCATTCCCCATTCGCCATTCCCCATCTTCCCATTCCCGATTCCCCATTCCCCATTCCCCCCAAACGCACACACTCTTCTGGGGAGTCTTCGGTATCGCCGTCAGCATGGCGGCCACGCGTATGGGCTCCTTGATCGAAGCCGTGAACGTGCTGGGGAGTCTGTTCTACGGTCCGATCTTGGGCATCTTCCTCACCGCTTTCTTTGTGAAGCGAGCCGGTGGGCGTGAAGTGTTCTATGGGGCTGTGGTTGCCGAAGCGGCCGTGATCGGTTGCTGGTGGTTTGACGTGATCAGCTTCTTGTGGCTGAACGCCATCGGTGCGTTTGTGGTAATGGGCTGGGCGTGGGCCGCCAGCAGCGGCCGAGCATCCGGGAACGATCCGGGATTACTCATCCGGGACAATCTCCCGGATGAGTAATCCCGGATTGGTTCACTCGTCGAACGAATACATGAAACGCACAGACTTTCTCAAACTGCTGGGAGTTGCCCCCATGTCCCTCAGCGCTATGAATCTCCCGGAGTTCTCCAGGCTAACGGAAGCATTGCCGACGCAAGGCAAGCCCCTTCCTGTGCTCTTCACCTCGCATGGCAATCCGATGGATATCGTCAAGAGTCGCGACGAGCGTCCCTTCTGGAACCGCCTGCATGCGTTGGGACGCCAGCTGGAGAAAGACTACGAGGTGAAGGCCGTGCTGGTAGTCTCGGCTCACTGGTGCACTCGCGGAACCTTCGTGAACGTGTCGCAGAAACAGGAGCAGATCTACGACTACTACGGTTTTCCGGACAACTACTACACCGTGAAGTATCAGGCGCAAGGGGCTCCGGAGGTTGCCAAGGAGGTCGCGAAGATCGTGCCGTCGGTCACGGAAACCACGGACTGGGGTCTGGACCACGGAGCCTGGCCGATGCTGATGCATCTGTTCCCGAATGCCAATGTGCCGGTGTTCCAGATGAGTATCGACTATTACGCCAAGCCGGAATACCACTACGAGCTGGGCAAACAACTCAAGGCGCTGCGGTCCAAGGGTGTGCTGATCATCGGCAGCGGATCGTTGATCCACAATCTGCGGCTGGCCATGCAGAAGATGCGCACGGAAGACATGACGCCGTACGGCTGGGAAGCCGAGTACGATGCGTGGCTGAAGCAGCAGATCGACGAACGCAACATCAAGAACCTGATCGACTACGAAACCAGCCACAAGCTGGGTAAGATGGCCGCGCCGACTCCGGATCACTATGTGCCGGTGTTGTACAGTCTGGGTTTGATGGACAGCAACGAGGACCTCTCGTTCTTCTATGGCGGAGAGATCTCGCTGCCGGCGTTTTCCGAGCGGAGCTTTATCATCGGCGCTGAGGCGTGACCAATCTATCCGGGATTACTCATCCCGGATTGAATCCGGGATGAGTAATCCCGGATAGATTCACAGATGCATATCGATCACGATGTTCCCGACCTTCATCCCGGTCTCCGCATACCGATGCATTTCGGGGATCTGGTCGAATGGTACCACCCGATCGATCAGCGGCGTAAAGCGACCGCTCTCCGCTAGACCACGAATGAAGGCCATGTCTTCCTTGGTAGCCGTCGGGATCGGGAACAGCACCCTTCTCCCGCCCAACAACGGCGTGATCAGAGCAAGCAGGGGATTCTGCCCCCACGGTCCGAGCTCGGTAGACATATAGACTCCCTTCGGAGTCAGCAAGGGTTTGGCCCACGACCACCGCCGTTTGCCAACGGCATCGAAGATCACGTCGAACGGACCTGTCAGCTGCTGAAACGTCGGCGAGGTATGGTCGATCACGTTGCGCACACCAAAGCCGCGAACCAGCTCCAGATGCTGCGCGCCGCACACGGCCGTTACGTCTGCTCCCAAAGCGACGCCGATCTGTGCTGCCGCAGAGCCGATCGCCCCTGTTGCGCCATACACCAGGAGTCGGGTACCCACACCCACCTTGGCGGCACGCAGGTCGCAGAGGGCATAGTGCGAGCCTTCACCGAGGGCAGCAGCTGTTGTGTACTCCATGCCATTCGGGATCGTGGCGTAGGCATCAGCCCCCTTCACGATCATGTACTCGGCGTTGGCACCAAAATGTGCGTCGTTGTAGCCGAACACGCGGTCGCCCACGGCCACATCCGTGACGCCTTCACCAAGGGCGACGACTTCTCCGGCGAACTCCGTACCCAGGATCTGATGTCTGGGTCTGAGTAGGCCCGTAAGGAGTCGCGATACGACGTAGAGAGCGCTGCGTAAACCCGTGTCGGTACGATTGACGGTGGTTGCATGGACTTTCAGGAGAAACTCACCCGGACCGGGTGTAGGGATCGGCCGATCTTCGATCCGGATCACGTCTGGCGAACCGTATCGCTCGTAGATAGCTGCTTTCATCATGGGGCGGCAAGGTACGGTGAAGGGGGCTGGTGGTTGCGTCC
>JANJTN010000147.1 GCA_024711065.1 bacterium | reverse complement strand
CATTCCCCGTTCACCATTCCCCATTCCCCGTTCACCATTCCCCATTCCCCGTTCACCATTCCCCAACAACGCATTGCGTTGCTTGAGCACGCGACGGTGATCGAACAACAGGTCCGTGTAGGAGCGGCTGCTCTGAGCCATCACCGCGTCCATGAACGCGCGCCGTTCAGACGGACCGCCGAAGGTGATGCCTTTGAGGTCCGGAGACAGTGCCACCAGGGGCATTTCGCCGATCAGGTCGCGAGCGGTCAGATTGGATCCCTGACTCGTGCTGATCTGCTTGCGCACACCGGCACGGACCGCGATGCTCACGCGGTAGGGCACGCCATGGTCAGACACGGCGTGGACCACGGTCTGGCACAGGTCGTGACCACGTTGGATGAGCGAATGATCTGGCACTGGTACAAAAGTCCTTCCAATGGAACACAGGCTGATCGCCTCAAGAAGCGAGGTTTTGCCTGAACCGTTCGGCCCTGAGAGGATCGTCACTTCCGGAGCACACACCAGGTGCGTCTCCTCGTGACTTCGCAGGTGCGTGATGGTCACGGACCGAATGACCACAGCCCCCTCCCGCCTGCCTTAGATCTTCACCGGCATCACCAGCATCAGCAGCGAATCGCCACCAGAGCCCGGTGTGATGAGCACGGCGCGGATCGGCGAAGAAAACGTCATGCGAACGTTCAGGTCCGGGTCGTCGTCGGTGGTGATGTTCTTGATCGCTTCTTCGAGGAAGCGGTAGTTGAATCCCACTTCAAAGGCGTCGTGCGTGAACTCGCACGGGATCGTTTCCGTGCCCTTGCCCCCCGAATCCTCGTCTTCGGAGTGCACGGACAGCTCGGCTGAACCGATCTTGAATTTCACGTGGCGCGTATTGGCGTTGGCGAACAGACTCACGCGCTTGATGGCGCTGAGCACTTCGCGCTGGTTCACGGTCAGGGTCTTGTCGTTATCCGACGGGATCACATTCTGATACGGCGGATACTTCTCGTCGATGATCCGCGTGGTGATCGTGAGCGTGCCTACGCTGAACCGCGCGTGGGTTCGAGACACGTCCATCGTTACATCACCATCGACCTTCTTGAGCAGGTCTACGGCTCGTGCCGGGATGATCACTTCGAGATCCGTAGGGAAGGGGGCACTCTCGGGAGCCGTCACGTTCACGCGCGACAGACGGAATCCATCCGTGGCTACCGCCGTTGCGCCGGTACCATTGAACTGAAAGAACACACCCGTCATGCTCGGACGATACTCTTCGGTGGACACGGCAAAGACCACCTTGGCGGCCATGCGCTGCATATCCTCCTGCTTCAGCACGGCGGTCTGCGCTTCGGGGAACGGCGGGATCGACGGGAACTCGTCGGCATCCAGACCTTTCATCTCGTAGGCGCCATGCGGCGTGCGCACCTCGATCAGTTCGTTGCCGCCAACCTTCACCGTTACCGTACCGGCCGACCCCAGCTCCTTGATCAGGTCGTGGAACTGCCGCGCGGGGATCAGCACCTTGCCGTCGGCCTCGCCGGCCACCGGGATCGACAACGAGATCGTGATCTCCTGGTCGGTTGCCGTGAACGTGAGCTCGCTGCCGCTGAGCGTGGTGTGAACGTGTTCAAGAACGGGGATCGTGCTCTTGGTGGGGATCGCAGGAAGAACCTTTTGCAGAGCCTTTTGGAGGTCTGCAAGCGCAACCGTGAAATGCATCATGAAGGGGGCTACCAGGAAACGGAGGAGTACCTAGCGAATTCGCTAATTTGAACGCCGAAACTACGAATTCAGGCATCGCCGTACAACGCAGAGATACCCCCAGATGATCACCCCGTATGGGCGCGACAACGCCTTTCTGATGCTCATGATCGGAGCCGGCCTGATGGCCCTAGCCCTCACCCCGGTGCCGATGGTGATAGCCGTACTCACGACCGTGCTGGGGCTGGTGCTGATCGGGTTCACACTGTGGTTCTTTCGTGATGCAGAGCGTCCATTGAACCCCGAAGCCGTTGGCCAGGACGCCGTGATCGTGTCGCCGGCCGACGGACAGGTGACCGAGGTTTTTCAGATTGACCACAACGCCGATGTGGGCGGTCCGGCCACCCAGATCACCATTTTTCTGTCGCCCATCAACCTGCACGTGAACCGCTATCCTGCTACGGGGCAGATCCTACGGGCCGACTACTACCCCGGCAAGTATCTGATGGCCTTCAATCCCAAGGCCTCCGAGGAGAACGAACGGGCGGAGTTCGCTTTACAGACATCTGCCGGCACGATCCTGTACCGCCAGATCACGGGGTTCCTGGCACGGCGCATCGTGTACGACACCCAGGCGGGCGATATGGCACGGGCCGGTGAGCGATTCGGGATGATGAAGTTCGGTTCGCGGATGGACGTGGTCGTGCCGGCTTCGGCCGAGATCTGCGTCCGCACCGGTCAGAAGGTGGTCAGTTCGGCCACCATCCTGGCCCGACTGAAAGGGGCTGCGGCCTGATCATGCGCGTAACCCGCTCTATCATCCCCAACCTGTTCACGCTGGCAAACCTGTTCTGCGGCTTCGGTTCGATCCTGGCTTCGAGCCAGGGCGAGTTCGAGCGCGCGGCTATGCTGATCCTGCTCTCAGGTGTGTTTGATGCCCTGGACGGCGTGATCGCACGCCTGGTGCGGAGCACCAGCGAGTTCGGTGTGGAGCTGGACAGTCTCTGCGACGCCGTCAGCTTTGGTGTGGCACCATCGGTAATGCTCTGGAACGTGTTCTTCTACCAGTGGCTCAATTGGGGCCTGCTGCTCGCCTCGCTCCCGGCGCTGATGGGTGTGCTGCGACTGGCGCGGTTCAACGTGCAGCTCACCAGCATGGAAGACAAGGCCTATTTCCGCGGCATGCCGATCCCGGCCGCGGCCTTCACGATCGTCTCCTACGTCCTGTTCACGCACCTTTCCGGCGATGTAGCACCGGAATGGCAGCCAGCATTGATCACGGCAATGGTGGTGATGGTCTCGCTGGCCATGGTCAGCACCATCAAGTACGACAACATGCCCCGCCCCACAAAGCGCGGCATCCGGGAACGCCCCGTGGTTTTTGTCGTATTTTTGGCCGGTCTCCTCGCGGCTCTGCTCACCGAGGGCAAAGCCATCTTCCCCTTCATGGTCCTGTACATGGTGGGCGGCGCCGTCCGCCATGCCATCTATCTGATCCGCACCGGGGGCAAGGACGAGGCCGACGACACCCTGGAAGAACCAGACCCTGATCCATTCTCGATGTGACCCGATGAAACAGTACGTAGCTCATGTGACCGTTACCCTTCGCCGCTCGATCCTGGACGTGCAGGGCAAGACGGTGGAACACGCCCTGCATAGTTTGCATATGCCCGCTCTGAAGGACGTGCGCATCGGCAAGCACATCGAACTGCACGTTGCAGCGCCAGACAAGGACCGAGCCACGGAGCTGGTGGACGATGCCTGCCGGAAACTGCTGGCCAATCCGGTGATGGAAGATTATTCCATCGAGATCCGGGAACTGGCCGATACAGGAGTGCCGGCATGAAACTTGGCGTCGTCACCTTCCCCGGCTCCAACTGCGATGCCGATGCCCGCCACGTGTCCGCACTGGCCGGCTTCGAGGTGCATGCCCTGTGGCACAAGGACACCGCCTTGCCGGACGGCCTGGATGCGATCATTCTTCCCGGCGGCTTTTCGTATGGCGACTACCTTCGCACCGGAGCGATCGCCCGCTTCTCGCCCATCATGGCCGAGGTGATCGCCTTTGCCAACAATGGCGGCATCGTGATCGGCATCTGCAACGGCTTTCAGATCCTGTGCGAGTCGGGCCTGCTGCCGGGCGCGCTGATCCGCAATGAGAACCTGAGCTTTGTGTGCAAGGACGTGTTTCTGCGCGTGGAAAGCACGGACACGGCCTTCACCAACACGTGCGCACCGGGCAGCATCCTCCGCATTCCGGTGGCCCACGGCGAGGGTCGGTATACGGCCTCGCCGGACGTGATCGAAGAGCTGGAGCGGACCGGCCGCGTGTTGTTCCGGTATGTGGACGCCAACGGCGCCGTGACCCCGGAAGCCAATCCCAACGGCAGCTTGAACAATATCGCCGGCATCATCAACGCCAACGGCAACGTGATGGGCATGATGCCCCACCCCGAACGCGCCTCGGAGGCCATCCTGGGATGCGCCGACGGTATGAGCGTCTTTACCAGTCTTGTCGCCTCCCTCTCGCAACAACAGGCGGCCGACGTCGCAATCTGACACTATCTATCGGAGCTTCCCATGTTCGGCCTTGGTCCAACGGAACTCATTCTAATCGTCCTGGTCATCGTGCTGCTCTTCGGTGCCCGCCGCATTCCTGAGCTGATGCGCGGCCTCGGATCCGGCATCCGCGAGTTCAAGCAGGCTGCCAGCACGGACGACAACGACCAGAACAAGTCTTCGGACCGCTGATCTCCGGAGTCCGCGATGTTTGACGTCGGCGGCGGCGAGCTGATCCTGATCCTGCTCGTCGTCTTGTTGCTTTTCGGCCCCAATAAACTTCCCGAGCTCGCCCGATCGGTGGGCAAGGGGCTGCGGAGCGTGCGCAAGGCCCAGGAAGACCTCACACAGCAGATCCGCGATATCTCCGCCGATGTTGCCGCCCCGGTGACCAAGGTGCGCGATGAGATCCAGAAGGACATCACGGTATCCCTGGACCCCGACGCTGTACCAAGAGCGGAAAGCGGAAAGCCGAAAGCGGAAAGCGGAGAGCCGGAAAACGGAGAGCCGAAAGCGGATGGCGGAGACGTTGGCAACTAACCGATTAGCCCATTAGCCCATTAGCAGATTAGCAGATTAGCAGATTAGTTGACATGGTGACCGAAAAACTCCAGACCTACCTGAACCGCTGCGACGAGCGAGCCGACCTGAAGGCATGGACGTTCGTTGATGCCGAGGGCAGCATGCACGCCGCAGCCGAAGCCGACGAACGCGTGGGTACGGCCATGGAGCGTCCACTGGAAGGCCTTGTGGTTGGCGTCAAGGACAACATCTCGCTTGTTGGCATGCCCCTTTCCTGTGCATCGAACATCCTCAAGGGGTTTCGCCCGGTGTACAATGCCACGGTGGTGGAACGGTTGCGCGATGCCGGGGCGATCTTCCTTGGCAAGACCAACATGGACGAATTCGCCATGGGATCGTCCAACGAACACTCGGTCTATGGTGCGGCTCGCAACCCGATCGACCCTGATCGGGTACCCGGCGGATCCTCGGGCGGCTCTGCCGTGGCTGTTGCCGACGGCCAGTGCGATGTAGCCCTGGGTTCGGACACTGGTGGATCGGTGCGCCAGCCGGCAGCCTTCTGCGGGGTGTATGGTCTGAAGCCTACCTACGGCCGCGTGAGCCGCTACGGCCTTGTGGCCTTTGCCTCGTCGCTGGACCAGATCGGCATCTTCTCTCGCACGGTGTCGGACATGGCCCGCACCTTCGACGTGATCGCCGCTCACGACCCGATGGATGCCACCAGCCACCCAGATGCTGCGGGAACTGCAATGGATGCGCTTGGCAAGCCCCTTTCCACGTTCCGCGTAGGTGTGCTTCCGGACGCGTTGCTGGAGGGGTGCGACGCGGAGATCCGCGAGGCGTATCACCAGTTCGTTCAAGCGCTGCAGCAGATCGGCGGCACTCCGGTGGAGATCCCGCTGCCGAACATCGAGACGTGGATCCCCACGTATTTCATTCTGGCTACCGCCGAGGCGTCCAGCAATTTGGCTCGGTTCGACGGCGTGCGTTACGGATTCCGTGCCGACGAGCCGGACCACGATGCGCCGGACGACGGATACGACATGACCACGGCCACGCGATCGGCCGGCTTTGGCAGCGAGGTCAAGCGGCGGATCATGCTGGGCACCTTTGTGCTGAGCAGCGGCTACAAGGATGCCTACTACACCAAGGCCCTGCAGTCCCGACGCCTGATCTCCGAGGCCTACGCCAGCGTGTTCGAGCAGGTGGACGTATACGCCATGCCTACCACGCCGACCACGGCGTTCAAGCAAGGCGAGATCACCGATCCCGTGCAGATGTGGCTGTCGGACCTCTACACGGTCAGCGCCAACATCGCCGGCATCCCAGCGTTGTCGGTCCCCTTCGGCACCGATGGCAAGGGGCTACCCATTGGCATGCAGCTGCAGGGGGCGATGTTCGAGGATGAACGCTTGCTGCAAGTTGCCCAGCAGCTCGCCACCTAAAGTTGTCGCACCAAACGTTGCCGGGGAAGCTGGCTTGCCGGGTGATCGTTGGAGCTGTTACTGCACCGGCAGGTGGAAGGTGATCGGAACCTCGATCTGATCGGAGATCGACAGTTTGACCGGGCAGGTGGTAACGGTATTCGTCAGGATCCGCATTTCTTTATCATCGAAGTCCCGCGTCAGGTGAATGTCCACCACAAGGCGTCCGATCCGGCGCAGCGGGTCGGCCACCATGTCCTTTTGCACCACAATGCGGGTACCGCGGACATCCCATCCATGGCGGTCGGCCGCCTTGCCGATATAGGTGAGCATACAGGCTCCCAGGCCGGTCGCTACCAGATCCGACGGTGAGTAGCTCTCGCCCTTCCCGCCGTTATCCACCGGTGCGTCGATGATCAGGGCCGTGCCGGACGGCCCGTGCACGGACGTCGAGCGTTGATCGCCGTCGTAGGTCAGCGTCATTTCGACCATAGTGGGGAGCTCCTTTCGTGGGATCGGCAGCGGCATCCTGCAAAGCCCCCTGCAGATGCGCGCGGTTTCCGTAAATTCGTGGTCTATTTCAAACAGGACAAGACATCATGAGCGTACTGGTCAACAAACAATCCAAGGTTATCGTTCAAGGCATCACGGGTGGCGAGGGCACGTTCCATGCCTCGCAGATGCTCCAATATGGCACAAATGTGGTGGGCGGTGTTACCCCTGGCAAGGGCGGCACGATGTATTCGGGTAAAGGCGAAGACATCTTCACCCGTCCCGTACCGGTGTTCAACACCGTAAGCGATGCCGTACAGGAAACGAGCGCTAATGTCTCCATCATCTTCGTGCCGGCGGCGTTTGCGGCCGATGCGATCCTGGAAGCCATCGATGCCGGCATCGGCGTGATCATCTGCATCACCGAAGGCATTCCGGTGAAGGACATGATCCCGGTGAAAGAAGCCCTGCAACGCTCCGGCGCCGTGCTGATCGGCCCCAACTGCCCGGGCATCATCACGCCGGGAGAAGCCAAGATCGGCATCATGCCGGGCTATATCTTCTCGCGTGGACCGGTCGGTCTGGTGTCGCGTTCCGGAACGCTCACCTACGAAGCCGTGAAGCAACTCACGGACGTTGGTCTCGGACAAACGACGTGTATCGGTATCGGGGGAGACCCGATCATCGGCACGCAGTTCATTGATGCCATCAAGCTGTTCAACGAAGACCCCGAGACCGAAGCCATCGTGATGATCGGCGAGATCGGTGGCTCGGCCGAAGAAGAGGCCGCTCAGTACATCAAGAAGCACGTCAAGAAGCCGGTCGTGGGCTTCATTGCCGGACAGACGGCACCTCCGGGACGCCGCATGGGCCATGCCGGTGCCATCATCTCGGGCGGCAAAGGCACAGCGGCCGACAAGATGGCCACCATGAAGGCCTGCGGCATCACGGTAGTGGAGTCTCCCGCCACCATCGGCATCACGATGAAGAACCTGCTCAGCGGTGGCAACGGAGCAGCAGCAAAGAAGTCGGCTGCAAAGCCGGCAGCCAAGAAGGCTGCTGCAAAGAAGTCCGCGAAGAAGAAGTGAGTCGAGTAATCGAGCACTCAAGCACTCAAGCATTCAAGCACTCAAGCACTCAAGCATTCCCCATTCCCCATTCCCCATTCCCCAGTCCCCATGGAACGTACCCTCTGTATCATCAAGCCGGACGCCGTCCGCAACAACAACATCGGTAACATCGTGGCCATGATCCAGGCCGGCGGCTTTCGCATCCTGGGCATGAAGCAGATGACCATCTCCCCGGCCGTGGCTGGCGAGTTCTATGCCGTGCATAAAGAGCGCCCGTTCTACGGCGAACTGGTCGAGTTCATGAGCAGCGGCCCGATCGTGCCGATCGCTCTCGAAAAGGCCAATGCCGTTGCCGACTGGCGCACGCTGATCGGTGCTACGAACCCGGCCGACGCGGCCGAAGGCACGATCCGCAAGCTCTATGCGACCAGCGTTGGCGAGAATGCCGTTCATGGTTCGGACTCCGTGGAGAACGGCCTGCGCGAAGTGGGCTTCTTCTTCGGCGAGCACGAATTGATCTAAGACCTGTAACAACATGCGATCCGGGGCCTCGTCATGAGGTCCTGTGCGACGAGGGCGGACATCCGCCCTCGTCCTGTTTTGTGCAGGGTTTGCAGTATTTTTCCGGTCGTATCAGCTATGAGATCCCTACCCCTTGTCCTGGCAGCGTTGATCGCCGTGATCAACCTGCCCGCTAGTGCCCAGCGTGCGGGCTCGGAGAGCGCTTCAAGCGGACGCTCCTATCGGTTGCAGGCCCTGTATCGGGCCGGCGTGGCGCAGTCGTACGAGATCGTAGAGCAGACCACCGTAGAACGCACCCACAGCGACAGCTCCAAGAAGACCTACGATCGCACGGTCACCTACTTCACTTCCATCCGCTGTATCGAAAGCATGGATGGCGTTAGCCGGGTGATCGTGAACATCGATTCGCTTCGGTACCGATTTGCCGCCGGCGGACAGGTGATCGAGTACGATTCTCAGACCGATATCACGCCGAAGAACTTTGCCGACCTGAACAACTACGTCGGACCGCTGAACCGCCCCTTCACGCTCACCATCAGCCCCTATGGCGAGGTCAGCAAGATCGAAGGCGAAGAGATCGAGTTCTGGCGAGACTACCTCACGCAGAACAGCGAGGGCCTGGACAGTGTGATCTACCTGATCTGGAGCCAGAGCCTCGAACCCGAGAACCTGCTGCAATACGGCGACCTGCAGAAGCGGCTGATCCCCGGACTGCGCATGACCGTGGATTCTACCTGGGATCTAAACCTGACGCTGCGGGTCGACGGTGTGCTGTACAAACAGCCCACCACGGGTCTGTTCGAGAAGTATGAAGGGGGCTTGTACACGCTGTCCATCAACGACACCATCCAGGCCGTCGCCGGCCAGCCGGTGCACGTGTACGACGTACCCTATATCTCTACCGTTGC
>JANJTN010000094.1 GCA_024711065.1 bacterium | reverse complement strand
TCCCGGCAGCATCTGATAGCCGGTGGTCAGGCCCAGGCGAAGCGATCCACCGAACAGGTCGGTCTTGGTATCGATCTCCAGGCCAAGGCGTACGTCGGCCGCCAGGCCGATCGTGCTGCCAAACTCGACGCAGCAATTGGGTAGACCGGGGAGCTCGGTGAACGAAGCGTCGTGCAGGGACACGCCGCCAAAGAGTCCACCGGTCAGCGAAAGCGACGAACGCTCTTCACCGGCTGTAGCCGTACCAGCCGTAACAGCAACGGCAACAGTAACAGCAACAGCAACAGCAACTGCGGTAGCCGCACATCGCAAGAACGGGCGCATCCGATCCATCAGCGCACGATCACCAGAGTGGCCGTAGAACGTCCTTCAGCGCTGATCACCAGCACGCGGTGTACACCTACCGGGAGGGCAGACACGTCAAGCGCGAGCGGGGTAGCCCCCTTCACCAATGTGGTCTGTACCGGAGCGATCAGATCGATCCCTTGAGCGTCGACGATGCGAAGGGTCACGATGGTTGCCGACGTGCTGTGCATCACCAGCTCTGCCGTGGACGACGCCGGATTGGGAGTGATCGACCGGACGATGGGTGGCAGGGGGCGATCTACGATGCGGCGGTCCGGATCCTGGTGGACGATCCGGAGCAGACCGGGGTCGTATGTTACGGTCACGGCCGACCCAAAGGCCGGCTCTGCGGCCGTACAGATCAACGGCGTCTCGTCCACCTCGGCCATCCCGGCATATCCCACCAGCCGGGCGATCTCGCCGGTGCCGGTAAAGGAGCCCTGGATGCGGAATCGGATCACGCGCTCGTCGTTCACAACATCCTGACTCAGGATCTCGGCCGTACCGATGGTGGTGGTGATCTCACGAGCGAGGAAGAGTCGTGGGTGCAGGCGTACCGAGCCTTCAAAGAATCGCTCGCCGTTGTAGGGCACGGTCTCTCCGATCACTGCCGTGATCGGCAGGCTGGTTGTGTCGCTTCTTGGATCGGCCGTGACCGTAGGCAGAGAGATCCGGGCCGACCCCGAGTAGGCGGCCAGTCGCACGGTCGTAGCCGAGGCGCAGGGCTGCACGGTCAGGTCCATGGCGGCATCGTTGGACACCACGCCGCCGTCGTACTGGATCCGGATCGCCGCCGAGTCGTTCGTTGCGATCTCGATCGGCAGTGGAGAAACGATGGTGAAGGGTTGCCCTGCAGTGATGTCCGCTGCGGTGATGGTGACCGCATTCGCCGACCGGTTGTGGATCATGACGTCGCGCTGCGGGATCTCCGGAATGAATGGCAGCACGGTATGCGACAGGAGGAGGTCGGCACCAGAGCCGCGACCCATCACGTGGACCACGCGGGCAATGGCCGTCTGACCGGCGTACCGAATGATCACGTTCGCCGTGTCGAAGCCCAGCTCGCGCGGCAGGAATTCGATCTCGACCTCCAGCGTACCTCCGGGCGGGATCACGGCGCCGTCGATCTTGTCGATCACCCGGAACTGGTCTCGCAAGCCCCCTTCCATAAAGACGCCATCGATCACCAGGTTCACGGTGTCGTTATTGCGCAGCATGGCCAGACGCTTGGTGCGGCCTTGGCCGATGCAGACATCGCCGAAGTCTTCGAAGTCTACCAGTAGCGTCAGATCGCGATCAATGCTGCGCACTTCGAACGGGATCCGCACGATGGAGGCGCAGAACTCCAGGTTCAGCGTGTCGGTGATCAGTCCGGTGTCCAGCGGAATGCTGGTGAGCGACAGGGACAGACAGGCACCCGGCTGGATCGTGTCGCCGTTCACCGGCGTTGCGATCTGCAGCCAGGAATTCGACGAGAAGTAGCTGGCATTGATGATGGCCGGCACCGATCCGGTGTTGCAGATCTCGGCCGTGAGCGTGGTGTCTACGCGAGAGCCGATCAGCTGTTCGCGCAGGCGCACAGTGGTCACGCGCAGTTGAACGGGGCTGATGCTGAACGGTGCATCGCTGATGTCGGATTCGGGCGACGATACGCGGCGCAGGAGGGCGTTGTTGGAACTGTCGATGGAGGTGGACACCAGGGTGGCACCGTCCGGACTGAACGCCAGGTCCGTGAGCCGATTCATGTGGCCCTCTGCCGAACCACTGGGCGGCAGGGTGCGGGCATTCATCAGGTCGTACACCACGAACTGCGGATTGAACTCAAAGCCCAGTCCCAGGAAGGCATCGCTGGGCGAGAACGTCAGGTTCACGGCATCGCTCGACTCGCGGTACAGGATCTTCACGATCCGGTTGGTCTGCGTATCGAAGATGAAGGTGCGTTGTTCCTTGGGGCCATTCACGATCTGCGTAAGCTGCTTGCCGGCAATGGCCACAAGGCGGCCATTGAGCGAGGTGGCAAAGCGGTGGGCATAGGGTCCTTTGGCCGCGAGCAGTCCGGTGACCGACCGACTGATCTCCGAGCCCGTTGCCGCATCGATCAACACCACTTCGCCGTTCAGCAACGACGCGCCGATGATGTTGCCGTTCAGTGCCGAAGAAGCGATCGGTGCATTCACCGAGATCGGTGCCCGTGCCGCGAGCGTGGCCGGGTCGTACCGCGGAATGCGGGCCGACTGCTGCGGCAGCACATACAGGGTAGCCCCCTGTTGATCTGTTGCCACGTCGCGCACCAGCAGATCGGTGGGAAGGGGCTGGGTAGCCGACGGCGCCGAGGTGCCTGCGGTGAATCGCACCAGCGTTCCGCCGCGCGCACCGGGGCGGGCCGTTCCAGCGATCACGTCGCGAGAGCGTCCCACATAACAGAGCGACACCGGTTCTTCGGCTCCTGCGGGCAGGTTGTAGGTGTTGGCGCGAGTGACCGTGGCTACGTCCCACTCGTTGATCACGCCGTTGCGGTAGGCGATCAGCAGGTAGCGACCATCCGCCGAGTAGGCGGCATTCATCGCCGGTGCTCGAGGACCTTGCAGCCATACCGGTTGCGTGGATTGAAACTTCTGGGAGACGCGGATGCGGGCCGTGGTGGTCAGCGTTTCCGGAACGCGCCAGAGGATGGACGAGTCGGCGGTCGAGTCGATGAACGTCCACGTTTGTCCGTCATCTGTCGACAGTTCCACGAACGCATAGAAGCCGGCGATCATACCGGTCCAGCGGATCGGAACATCCTGGCACGGAGCGAACGACTCGCCGCCGTTTGGCGTGACCAGGTTCAGGATCGTCCGCTGCGGATACGTGGCCGGGTTGGCAGAGATCATCGTGGTCTGCGTCATGCCGCCTTCGAACGTTACCGTGAGCACGCCGGATTGTGCCTCCGTGCTGGTGGGTTCGCAGATCAGATCGATACGATAGCTCAGCGGCGACTGAATGTTCACCGGCGGTGCCGGCGATCCATACGACCCCTTCCAGATCACCTTGAACGCCGGATTGTCTACCGCAACGGATTCCAGCAGGATGGGCCGTTCTTCGCCATTGAGCAGTGCTGCCTCGGTGGCAACGATCTTCAGCTTTAGCGTGTCTGACCCGCCCGGAGCCACGGTACCGAATTCCACGAACTCGGGAACGTTGCGGTTGGCCGAATCGCGGATCACCACCCGAGCCCCCTTCGATTTGTCGAGCGCCAGAGCGTACGACACCACGCCGGTACCGCCGTTGTGGGCAGCGATCACGTCCGTGAGAATGAAGCCGAATTGGGAACTGATCCACTGGACGGTGTGCACACCCTGACCTTCAACGACGACCGAGGCCGGTGCCAGCGACGCATTGCCCTGGATCAGGAACGTGCTGCCGGAAGCCAGGGTAACCGGTTGACCAGCCTCCGTGGCGCGGATCCGGGCTCGAACTGTTGGATAGGCCGAGATGTCCAGCAACTGACCGTCCGCAAACGCCACACGCTGCAGCTGAAACTGGGCATGCGCGCTCCCTGTGCCAAGGCACAGCAGCGCCACGAGCAGGCTTATGGCTGCGAGAACGGTGTGGGGGGATCGGTGGGTCATGGACGGGGCTGCAAAGACGGACCAGTGGGCGATTGTGTTACATCAAGGACTTACGTCGGCATGCCGGGGATTCTGTTACCCGGCTTCAAAAACCTTCGGCGACGTAGCGGGACAGAAAATCGACCACCTCTTCATCGGCACATTCCCGGAGTGCCGGAACATCGCCCTGGAACCGCACCACTCCGTCCACCAGCATGGCCACGTGATCGGCGATGTTGAAGATGGAGAACATATCGTGCGTGATCACGAGCGAGGTGACCTTGAGTTTGCTCGCCAGATCACCGATCAGATCGTCGATCTGTTGCGAGGTCACGGGGTCGAGACCCGTGGTGGGCTCGTCGTAGAAAATGTAGTCGGGCGAACCGACCAAGGCGCGGGCCACGCCCACACGCTTGCGCATGCCACCGGAAAGGTCCGAGGGTTTCTTGTTTCGCAGGATCTGATACTCGCGGGCGAATAGGGGGCTTCCCTCTTCGGTAAGGTCGGGTAGCAATCCGACCGAGCTCAGCACGCGGCGGGCCTCGGACTCCAGCACCGTTTCGCTGCGCTCGCCATGTTCGACCAGGCTGATCACCACGTTGTCGAACACCGAGAGCGAATCGAACAGTGCAGCGCCCTGAAACACGTAGCCGATCCTGCGGCGCAGGTCGAACAGGTCCTTGCGCGAGATCTGGTCCACGTCCTTTCCGTCGATCAGCACCGTACCGGCATCGGCATGCAGCAATCCCACGATATGCTTGAGCAAGACACTCTTGCCGGAACCGGACTTGCCGATCACACAGGTGGTGCTGCCGGTTGGGATCACCAGGTCGACTCCCTTGAGGACCTCTTTCTGGCCGAAGGACTTTCGGATGCCACGAAGCTCGATCATGTTCTAGGCCATCCCTCGCGCAGCGATCCGTTGACGTATCTCTCCCACTGTACCCAGCGGGATCGCATCGATCAGATTGCGCGTGTAGTTCTGCTGTGGACGCTCGTAGATGCTATTGGCGGTACCCATCTCCACGATCTTTCCGGCATTCATCACGGCGATCCGGTCGCTGATGAACTTCACCACACTCAGATCGTGGGAGATGAAGATGTACGTCAGATCGAACTCTTCCCGCAGCGACACCAGCAGATTGAGCACCTGGGCCTGAACGGACACGTCGAGCGCACTCACGGATTCGTCGCAGATCAGCAGCTTGGGCTTGAGCGCCAAGGCTCGCGCCACACAGATCCGCTGGCGCTGCCCACCCGAAAATTCGTGTGGGTAGTTGTTGAAGTGTCTCGGCAGCAGGTCCACCTTATCCAGCAGATACAGCACCTGATCCTTGCGGTCCTTGTCGCTTTCCCCGATGCCGTGCACTTTCAGCACTTCCATAATGGCACTTCCTACGCTCAGGCGCGGGTTCAGCGACGAGTACGGATCCTGGAAGATGATCTGGAAATCCTTGCGCTTGTGCTTCAGGTCGGAGCTGTTCAGCGAGCGCACATCCACACCGTCGAAGGTCACACTGCCACCGGTAGGCTCTACCAGGCGCAGCACAGCACGGCCGGTGGTGGTCTTTCCGCAGCCCGATTCCCCTACTAGTCCCAGGGTTTCGCCGGGCTTCACGTCGAACGTGATGCCATCTACAGCTTTCACGTAACCGGAGGTCTTGCTGAACAGGCCGGACTTGATCGGGAAGTGCACTTCAAGATCGCGAACGTCCAACAGCGGCGTTGCCGAAGCAAGCGCGGTATTGCGAGCGTCGATCTCCTGCGAGCTGAACTCCAGCTGATGCACTATCGCATCCACATTGTCCGTGGATCGCTCCGAGATGGTGCCGTCGGCAGCCTCGTCCATAAAGTCCCGCACGGTTGGCAGGATCTTAAGTTTCTTGTCCAGACGCGGCCTGCAGGCCAGCAGTCCCTTCGTATACGGATGTTTCGGGTCTTCGAAGATCTGCAGCACCGGACCCTGCTCCACGATGTTGCCCTTGTACATCACGATCACATCATCGGCGATCTCGGCGATCACGCCCAGGTCGTGCGTGATGAACATCATGGACATTCCGTGATCTCGCTGCAGTCCTCGCATCAGGTCCAGGATCGTGGCCTGTACGGTCACGTCCAGTGCTGTGGTGGGCTCGTCGGCGATCAGCAGATCCGGATTGCAGCTCATGGCCATGGCGATCATCACCCGCTGCTTCTGTCCGCCAGACAGCTGGTGCGGGTACGACGTCATCATACTCTCCGGACGCGGCAGCTGTACTTCCTTGAGCAACTCCAGCGTCCGTTTGCGGGCTTCGTCCTTGCTTACCTTCTGATGCAGCTGAATGGCCTCGATGATCTGGTCGCCGCAGGTGAACACCGGATTGAGCGACGTCATCGGCTCCTGAAAGATCATCGCGATGCGATTGCCGCGATAACTCCGCATCCGATCCTCGGGCAGTGCCAGCAGATCGGTCACGGACCCATCCCGTTCGCGGAACAGCGCTTTGCCGCCCACGATCCTGCCCGGCGGCGTGGAGATCAGGCGCATCACGCTCAGGCTGGTCACGGACTTGCCGGAGCCGGATTCGCCCACGATTCCCAGTGTGCGGCCTTTGGGTACCGTGAACGACACATTGTTCACCGCCCGCACCGTGTGTTGTTCGGTACGGAATTCCGTGATCAGGTTGGTGACCTCGAGAAGGGGCTCCATAGCACTCCGGCGGGATGAACTGCGTGAACCGTAAAGATACGGGGTTCTCCGGCAAGCCCCTTACCCCATTCCGCGGCGGATGCGGGCGGCCTGCGCGGCAGCATATCCGCTGCCCAGCACCCGTCCCAGGGCCATGGCCAGGCCGGCTCCAACGGCTCCGGTCCAGTCCGTGGTCCACACACAGACCGCCATCACCGTCCCGATCCCGGCCACTTCCAGAACGGAGGCAATGGTCACATGCATCGTCTGATGCGAGGCGATCAGCACCGAGCGCTGCACGCTGAAGAGCGCTGCCGTGGCCGGCATTACCAGCATCAGCAGTGTGGGAATGCGAGCCGCCTGGACCAGGTCCGGCGTTAGCCCGAACACGCCGCCATACACCACCTGCAGCAGCGGCGTGGTGGCGATCCCAGCCAAGGCGGTGGTGGCTGCGATCGTGATCCACCAGGCTACCCGGCGTACCACGGCGTAGCTCTGCGGATCGTCGCCCAGATAGGCGATGCCCACCTCCTGATACGAAAAGCCGAAGCTGCGGAAGAGGAACACAAAGGAGTTGATCACGGGCAGCACGGCCAGCGAGGCAATGGCCTCCGGTGCCTGGTTCATGAAGGCGGAGAGCATTGGGGTGGCGATGAAGCCGACGACCGACGTTAGGGCCAGCGGCAGGTAGAACTTCAGGATCTTGCGATCGGTGGGAGGGGGCTGGCACTGCTCCAACTGCTGTTGCCGGTATTGGCGCACCACACCGCGGGCCATCCAGCGTGTGGCCAGCGCTTCGAAGGTGACGCCGGCACTCAAGCCGGCCGCGCCCAGCAGGATACCTTCTACCTCGGTCCAGAGGTACAAGGCAACCGCGGTGGCCACCATGGAGACCAAGCGGACGGCTGTTCCGTAGGCCACGTTGCGCGTCTGATTGTTGCGGATCAACAGCCCTTGGTAGAACCGGCGAATGCCGATCGCCGCCGGCCACGGGATCAGGATCATCAGACCCTGGTGTAGACGCCAACCGATCTCGTGCTCCAGGCCGATCAGCTGGTACGATACCAGGTCGAACACCGGTGGCAGGCAGACCACCACCATGCCGATCGTCACGATCACGTTGATGGCGATCATGAAGCGTCGGAGGCGTTCTTCGGCCGCACGATCGCGCGCCAGCGCCACGCTGGCACTGAGCAGGTTGATCACCGGCGACTCGATCAGCATGGCGATGGCTACGGCCACACCATAGGCGGCAAGATTGTAGGTTGCGGCGTCCAACCGCGCAATGAACGCCGTTAACGTTGGACCTTCCACGGCCATCAACAGCCACGTGAAACTGAGCGGAGCCCAGAACCGTACCACGCCGCGCGTTGTTGCCATTGGTCGCATACACAAACATCGTCAGCTCGGAGGTACCACCATGTCGTTCCACGAAGTCCAGCGCGCTCCCCGAGCACTCCGCACGCTCTTGTTCGTCGTGATGGGCATCACCGGCACGGTCGCCGCCGTGGTCACCGTACTGCAGTGGCAGACCGACCCGGAGCATTCTTTGTCGGCGATCGTCTTGATGGTGCTATTGGTGGTCGGCGTTCCCACGGCACTGGTGCTGTGGCTGCTCGCCACACGTCAGGAGGTCACGATCGATGCTTCCGGCGTAACGGTGCATCAGAGGGGCATCATGCTTCGGCCGAAGCACTGGGCATGGTCGGACATCACGCACACCACCCTGCGCCCGATGAGCCCCTTTGGAGAATTCGGCGGATGGGGCGT
>JANJTN010000048.1 GCA_024711065.1 bacterium | reverse complement strand
TTGCAGCTGGTTGTTGTTTGACACAATGGCGTTCTCGATCGGGTTCTCGAACGACTTATAGAAGCCCGACACGGCCACGATGTCCGTTGGGCGCAGGAACCACTCCCAGCGCAGGTCGAAGTTGTCCACGTTCGTCTGCTTCAGATTCGGGTTACCGTTCAGGATAAAGCCCCCTACGAAATCGAAGGAGCTGAAGGGGGCTAGTTCGCGAAACGTTGGACGAGCCAGCGTGCGACCGTAGGAGAACCGCAGGTTCTGGCGGTCGGTAAGAGCATAGATCATAGCCAGCGACGGAAGCCAGTTCAGTTCGTTCACAGCGCCGATCTGGCTGGCCGTGTCCTGGCTGACCACGCGCAGGTCGGTGGTCTCCAAACGCACGCCGGTGATCACGCGCAGGGCGGAGGTTACCGGCAGCTCGATCATGGCGAAGCCGGCCGCAATGGTCTGATCGCCGTCGTAGTTGTTCACGGCCTGCGTCACGTCCACGATGTAGTTACCGTAGATCGGACGTCCATTGCTGGCCGTGTCCACGATGCCTACGTTGTCGGATGCAAAGAAGGCATTGGGGTCGCCGGTGTAGGTGGCGTTCTGCTGACGGAATTCGTAGCGCTGTTCGCGGAATGCCCGCTGCTTGGTGTTGTAGGCACCGCCGAACTTCACATTGCCACCGGTTCCGGTCCACGACTGGAACGGCACCTTCATGTGGGCGTCGAACCAGTACAGGTCCTCCACCATGTCGCGATAGAAGTGTTGCGGCAGAGCGTAGTTAGCGCCGTTGATGAAGTACAGGTTGCTGTCGCCATCCGGCACATACTCATTGGAGAAGAAGCGGATATCCGGTTCATCCTGCGTGCTGCGGTTGTACGAACCCGTCCACTCCAGCTTGGCGCTGCCCAGATCCGGGAACAGGTGTTCGCCCATCACTTGCAGGCTGGTATTGGCCCGCTCGATATAGCGCTGGGTGCGTGTTTCGAACGTAAAGTCGTCCGGCAGGTCGCGGGGCAAGCCCCCTTCCAGCATACGACCCTGGTTCTCGCCACGCTGGTTGTGCATCACGTTCACGCCTACCTGGTGGTTCAGCCCGGGCTTGACGCTCACGTTCATCATGGCGCTCCAGAAGGCCGACGTGGTGCCGCTCCGGTCGCTCAGGTCGGCTTGGGCTTCGAGCGATTCCTTCTCGCTGGCCTTGCCGGTAAGCTGCCACTGGGCAAAGCGGCCGTTGGTGTAGCCGTCGAAATCCTGCGCATACTGCATGGAGGCCACGATGCCGAGCGGCGTGGCACCCAGTTCGAACACGTCGCCGTACGACATGTTCAGTCGGGCCGGCATGCCGCTGTTGCCAACGGACGGTGCCATTGGCGTCTGGAAGGACTTGGACGCCTGGTCCAGGACGGTGGCCTTGGCCGGGTCCGTGCGGGCTTCGCCGATGCTGGGAATGGACTCCAGGCCTTGAACGTAGGACGGCACGCTGCGCGTACCATCGTCCATCCCGAGCCAGTCCGAGCCCCCTACCGAAGCCATCGTGTAATCGTTGCTGAGCGTGGCAATGGTGTTGTAGCCGAAGCGCAGATCGGCCTTGGCCGTGCGTTGGCTTGGAAAAGCCTTGGTCTTCACGTTCACCGAGCCGCCGGTGAACGAGCCCGGTTGATCCGGTGTGAACGATTTGGCCGTGACGATGCTTTCCACGAAGCTCGAGGCGAACTGGTCCATCGACACATCGTTACGGTCAGGATCCGAGCTGGCCATCTGGGCACCGTTCAGCTGGAAGTTCATGTATCGGTCGCCCAGGCCGCGCACATAGATGTACTTGCCATCCATCACGGACACACCGGTCACGCGGTTGGCCACGTCGGCCACGCTGGAGCCACCCACACGCGAGATACTCTCGGCACTGATGGCATCGCTCACGGCCACCGATTTCTGACGATCCCGCAACAGACCCACGTCGCTGTCGGACATGGCCGTGGCTTCGACCACCACTTCTTCCTTCATCACGGCATCGGATTCCATGGTCACGTTCAGCTTGGCGATCTTGCCCGGCTGCACATCCACCTTTTCGATGGTGATGGGCGAGTAGCCAAGCGCACGGATCACCACGGTGTACAGGCCGCCGGTGATGTTCTTGATCGTGAACTGGCCTTTCATGTCGGTATAGGCACCCTTCTTGGTTCCGTCGACCTTGACGGTAGCGCCGGCCACCGGTTCGCCGTTCGAACCGTTGACCACCGTTCCCTGGATCGTCCCGGTCTCCTGAGCCGATAAGGGGCTTGCTGCGGCCGTGATGGCCAGAAGCAGAGCTGCTGTGAACCACCGTGCGAGGGCGGCTGAAATGTGTACCACGCGAATTCCTTCAAGAGAGTTGACGTTGAACCAGACCCGACAGCCCATGCGAACAGCCGCAGCTGTTCCTGTCGATCGGACGCAAACCTATTCCAGCAACGTCAGGAGCGTGTTAACGGCACGTTACCAGTACGTAACACCGTGGCCAGCCCCTTGCCGTAGATTTGACGTTATGACCCTGAAGACCCTACCGTTGCGGTTGCTGTTGCTGGTGCTGCTGCTGCTGCCGCTGGCTCCTACTCCCCTGCTGTGCGGCGCGGAAGACCGTGTGCGCGTGATGGCGGCCGTGATCGCCGACGACTCCACGGATGCCTCGGTAACCGCAACCAAGATCGAAGCGGGCCTGTCGCTGGCGATGGACCTGACCGAGCGCTATCTCTATCTGCCAACCGTGGTTCGAGACTCCCTGGTCCGCGAGCGGACAGCGGAGCCCGTAACCACCCTGCAGGCCGTGTCGATCACGGGAGCTCAGATGGCCATTTTCGCCCGGTGTATCCGGATCGCAAACCTCGTTCGAGCCGAGATCGCGCTTCGCAGCGGCACCGATCTGGAGACCGAGCAGATCGGTGTAGGCTATGCGGCCATCCAGCACGTGCGCGACTCCGTGGTGGTAGCCGACCCGGCCATCCTGGCCGCACTGCAGCGCGCACTCTGCCAGGCGCTCAGCGATCCGCTCCTCTTTGATAGTGCACCCAAGGACCTGCGCGTCGTGCCAACAACGCTGGTCAGTATCGGTGGTATCGAGTTCACGAATCACGCCGACCTACCGCTGTGGTCGATCTTCGAGGACCGCACCGTGGTGTCGTACGACCTGGCCATCAACCTTGTGCACGCTCTGCACGAGCGCTCTTCGCTGACAGTGATCGACCTGGATACACGAGATAGTATGTATGCCTTGGGCGGACTCTACCTTGTGGAGAACGATCGGCCCGTATCCAACTCCGAACTGCGCATCCTGCGTCTCTTTGATGTGCAGACGGTGGTTACGGGATCGCTCACGCGAGACGAGCAAGGGGCGGTGTTGCGGCTGCACTGGTGCCGCATCGAACCGGATGGACGCTACACGGTGCAGGAGACGGCAACGCTACGTGTCGCGTCGGATTCGTTGACCGACCTGCGCCGGTTGGTGCTGGAGTGCGCTAGCGAACTAGGACCACGGGAACCGTAAAGACACCTCCAACAGAGGTCTGCACACGCACCACGTAGGTGCCCGCCGCAACGTGGTCCACGCGTAGCTCCACTGTGCTTTCGCCGGACGGCAGCCGAACGCCCTGCGCTGAGGCAACCACCTGTCCTGCCGGGTCCACCACATCGATCACAGCCTGCTGACTGAAAGGGGCGTGTACGCGCAGCTGCACAACATCGATCACCGGATGAGGTGCACCAACGGTGATCGTGGTCGGTCGGGCAAAAACGATGTTGTTGTAGGGTCCACACACCTCTACCCGCAGCAGTCCATCCTGATCACGCCAGGCTACGGCCTCGGCAGCGGTAACGGACACGGTCTGAATATCCAGGACCGTAGTGTCCGGGATCGCCGGAAGCGCTTTGCCGACGATCTCGACCACAGCTCCGGCAGACCCAAAGAGCGCACCCGTCCGGCGTGCCTGGATGGTAATGGTCTCCGACGACCATTGGGCCGTGATCTGGGCATCGGGATAGGTGCTGTTCACCTGCTGGACCTCCAGCATGATCGGCGATCGGGCGATCACCAGATCTACCCGCGACGGATTGGCAGCACGGATGTCCGTATCGAACCACACCGGGATCCTCACTGTGGCGTATGGTTCGGCGGTATAGCGGTCGATCCGCACATCCAGACGATGCACCGGTGCATCCACGCCGGCGCCTCGGAGATCCACGAACGATGTCCGTTCGCACGCATCAGCATCCACCAACACCAGACGGGCATCCTGCGGACCTACCGCTGTAGGCGCGAACGTCAATGGTAGATCGATACTCTCTCCCGGCGCGATCAACGTACCGGCAGGATCAACCAGCAAACTCCATCCCGTGCCGGGTGGATCCACGGTCAGTGAGATCACTCGCCGGCCAGTTGTACCAGGGTTGGAGATCGTGGCCGTCCGATTCACACTGGTGCCCACCACTACCGATCCGGCCGTGATCGGCGATGGCGTGATGATCAGCTGGCCATTGTCGGTGGTTACGGCCACGTTGATCAACACCGAATCATCACAGTCCACACCGCGCAGCAGGATCTGCCCCGTGGTGGCACCGGCTGCAAGAGCCGCAGGCGTACAGGTGATCACCAGACTCGACGTACTGCCCGAGTTCACCGTGAACCACATTGGCAGGACGCTGAATCCCTGCGGAATGGTGGTACCATCCACGAACAGCTCTTCACTGGCCGTACCGGTGTTGCTGATCTCCACGGTGCGGTCCACCGGGTCATCACATTCGGCTAGCCGTCCGAAATCCAGCGCTGTTGCACCGGAGATCACCGGTTCGGAGAAGACCCCCTGCAAGGGAACAGGGATCTGGGCGCCGGTCTCGACCACGCTAAGAACGAGCGTTGCGGAGGACGATGCAGAGACGGCGGCGTCGTAGGCAACGATCACGGCTACCGAAGCATTGGGACCTAGCAGTGTTGGGGTCAGTGGGTCGACCACGGTGAAGGCAGTGCCCGTTTCGCGGATCTGTGGTGCCGCCAGCGTTAACGGACCTGAACTCCGCGAGGTCACAACCACCGTGTCGTACAACACGGCCGGTTCGCAGGTGGCTCCAAGAGAGACCCAGGACTTCGACAAGGCAACGTCGCCCTCGATGGTGTGAAGCAGAACATCTGTTCCGGTGGTCAGGTCACACACACCTTCGGCATCAACCCATAGGCGGGCAACCACGGTGCCGGCCGACGTCGGCTTCCACGTGATCGTAGCGCTGATCGATTCTCCATTGGCCAGAGTTGCCGGCAATGTGGGTAGCGTCAGTACAAGATCGGCCGATACGGGTACCAACCGGATGTCGGTCACGCGCACACTACCGGTCGTTCGCGCCGTGATGGTCACCTGTCGGGCCACTGTTCCACCCACCACGGTCGAGTCGATCACCGGGTCGGGAGTGATCACCAGTGCTTCGTCGATCACGTTGGCGCGAATGATCACAACGGTCGAGGTGTCGCACGGCGTTACGTCTACGCGGATCGTATCCGTCACACTGCCGGCTCTCGGCGCTCGCCACTGGAACCGGTAGATGCGGTCCTGCCGCGCCGGGATCGGAAGGAACGCGCTCTGCAGTCCGCTCACGTGAGATCCGGAGCCCGTTGCCCGCGCAGCAATAGCACCATCGCCATCGTTCACCATGCGGAACAGCGTGTCCTTGATCTCCCCAAGGCAGATCGTACCCAGATCGATCACCTCCGGTTCGGCATGGAAGGTTGGTCCATTAGCCGACGCCGACAGGGCCACCGTCCAGGGATCCACCACGCCGCGCGCCGTGGTGTGATCGTCGTTCTCCAGCACCAGCAACGCCGTTTCGTTTCCCGTTGCAGGCGTATAGCCAAGGACCAAGGTGTCCGAGCCCCCTACCGCGATCTTCCAGGGCGGTCCCGGCTGTCCACTGGTCATTCCGATCACCGTGAAGGCGGCGGCATCGGCACCCTGCAAGCTTGCTCGATCGATCAGGAGCGGCAGGTTTCCGGTATTCGAGATGGGCACGCGCAACCGTCCGTCGGGGTCGCACGCCACATCGATCGTAACGGCTTCTGGTGCATTGATGATGGGTGACTGACCGTACACGCGAACGGTGATGATGGTATCGCGGGCGCACGGCGAGGTGGTGACTCGGAACTGCGCTTCGATCCAGCCGGTGTCCTGCGGATTCGCACTCACGATGGTCTGCGTGATCTGCGGCGCGATGGCAAGGGGCTGAGGAGTGGGCACATCATAGACGATGTTGGTATCACCGCTGATCCGCGTGATGATCTCGATGGTCTCCTGCGGCAGCGCCTTCGAATTCCAGTTGATCACGCGCTCTGTGCGCGTGCCGGCACGCGCGGTAAACTCCACGAGGCCTTTGTCCGGAGCGGCGGTCAGAGCACGAGACGTACCGGCAAGGTCCACATACAGCGTTGTGTCTGGATCATAGATGATGATCTCCAGCTGTGCGGTACGCGTGCCAGCCCCCTGCCCCCGATACTCGATCAGGATGGCTACCGAATCACAGGCCGGAAGCGGGTCCGGCAGAGGGTTCATGATGCGGTAGAGGTAGTCGTACTCGCCGGTGAACTTGCTTTCCCATCGGGAGGGTTTGAAGTTTACGTTGTGTACCCACACGGTATCCACAACACCGGTGCCGGTGCAGATCTCGGTAAAGTCCAGGGACGACGGTTCCACCTTGCGCAGTGGTGGTGCCAGGTAGTACAGCCCGCGGCCCGCTACCCAGCCCGTGTTGGCATTGATGAACGTGATGTCGTCCATGTGACGTCCACCCAGTCCACAATTCCGCAGCTCCCACGTCTGACCGGCGTTCTCGGTATACCACACGTTGGCAAAGGCGCCGGCGGCCCATGCGGTACGGTTATTCAGGAGGTACACTCCGTACATGGCCTGGCCGATCTCGAACGCATTCCAGGTTTGCCCGTCGTCCACGCTGGTGCGCACACCACCACCGGCGTAATCACCCGGCGTGCAGTTCGTGCTGGCCGTGCTCACCATGATGGTGTTGCCGGATCGAGAGATCTCTTCCTGCCAGGGATGCGTGGGGCCGGTATTGGCTTCGACGAACCACGTTGTACCGTTGTCCGTGGTCTTCCACAGCATGCCGTTGCCGGAAGCCAGCACCGTTCCGGCGGGCATGTCTGCCTGCCATAAGGGGTCGGCCATGTTGCTGCGCTTGACGGTGGTGTCGATGAAGACCGTAAAGCTGCTGCCGCCATCGGTGGTATGCAGAAAGGCGTTGTATCCGCAACCTCCGCCGGTGACCCATCCTTCGTTGGCATTCTTGAACCAGGCGCCCCAGATCTGGGGTACCGTGTCGGGGATGGCGATCTCGGACCACGTAGCACCGTTATCGGCACTTTTAAAGAGGCCGCAGGGTCCTGATGTATATCCTACTCCGCTCGAGAAGAACTGGATGTATTCCAGGTGGCACCTGGTGCCGGGTGGTAGCACGCGAGAGCCGGTCCAGGTGGACCCGCCGTTGGTGGTGCGCACCACATAACCGGAATCCATCTCGCACGCCCAACCGAGTTGATCGTTCCCCGGTAGGAAAAAGATGTCGAGATAGAACCCTTGATCGTAGGGGGCTGGCAGGGTACTCGGCGCCCATCGCTGGGCATGAACGCTCAGCGCTCCCAGAACGAGAAGGATCAGGATAAGGGCACTGCGGGACATTGTCCCGTAACATAACACAAACGGCCGGTACGGGCGCGTACCTACCGGCGGAACGTGTCTTCGCGGGCGGGGCTGGTGGAGATCCAGGTAACGGGGCGCTCCAGGAGGCGCTCCAGGGTCTCGATGTACTGCCGGGCAGCTTCGGGCAGGTCCTCAAAGCGGCGGATCCCGTCCAGGGGCTGATTCCAGCCCGGGAGGGTGGCGTACTGGCACTCCACGGATTCCAGCGTACGACCGTCGGCCGGGAAGTACTTGGCGGGCCGGCCGTCGATGGTATAGGCGGTGCAGATCCTGATCTCGTCGAAGATCCCAAGAACGTCCATCTTGGTCAGGGCGATCTCGGAGATGCCGTTCACCATGATCGAGTACTTCAGCGCCGGGATGTCCAGCCAGCCGCAACGACGGTTGCGTCCGGTGGTTGCGCCGAATTCGTGACCTTCCGTGCGGAGCCGCTCACCAAGTTCGTTATCCAGCTCTGTCGGGAACGGTCCATTGCCAACGCGGGTGCTGTAGGCTTTGACCACACCAAGGATGCTGTTAACGGAGGTAGGCGGAATGCCCAGGCCCGTGCACGCCCCACCGGAGGTGGGATTGGAGCTGGTCACAAAGGGATACGTGCCGTGGTCCAGATCCAGCAGCGCTCCTTGGGCACCCTCGGCCAGGACCACCTTGCCGGCGGCAAGGGCATCGTTCAGGAGGGACGTGGTGTCGGTGATATACGGATCGATCTTCTTGTCGAACGTCAGGTACTCGTCCAGGATCGCTTCTACGTCGATCGGTGCCGAGCCGTACATGGCCTGCAGGTATCGGTCCTTCTCTTCGATGTTGGCTCGCAGCTTGGCTTCGAACGTTTCGCGGTCGAGGAGGTCCACGATGCGAATACCCGAGCGGGTGGCTTTGTCGAAGTACGCCGGGCCAATGCCGCGTCCGGTGGTGCCAATACCTGCCCCCTTCTCTCGGGCCGCATCCAGCATCTTGTGATACGGCATGATCAGGTGGGCCTTGTGCGAGATATGCAGACGTCCGGCCGTGCTGATGCCCATGCCTTCGAGCATGGAGATCTCGTCCATCAAAGCTACCGGGTCGATCACGGTGCCATTGCCGATCACGCACTGCACGTTAGGATGCAGGATGCCGGAGGGGATCAGGTGCAGGACGACCTTGGTGTTGCCGAAGACGATGGTGTGACCGGCGTTGGCGCCGCCTTGGTAGCGAGCCACCACGTCGACCTCTTGCGAGAGGAGGTCAACGATCTTGCCTTTGCCTTCGTCGCCCCATTGGGCGCCGACAACCACCTGTACGCTCATCAGGGAGCTACGGCCTCTTCGACCGTAGCGCAAATGGTGAAGACCTTGTCAAGCTGCGTCATCTGCAGCAATGCCGAGACTTTTTCGGGAACGGCTGCCAGACGAAGAGCTACATTCTTGTTGCGGACGCTGGTAAGCGATGCTACGAGCATGCCCAGGCCCGACGAGTTCATGATGGCTACGTTGGACAGGTCGAAGGCGATCACGGAATGACCACCACCGATGGCTTCGCGAACCAGCGTAGCCAGTTCAACCGCCTCGGGTCCGCCCAGCACCTGCTCCGGGAAGGAGACCAGGGTGACGCCGTCGGCGGGCGACGATGTCGAAAACGCGCTCATGCTTAGCCTTTAGCGGCGGCCGGATGAACCGAGCCCACCTTCTTGTGCTTGATGCGGTCGGAGTACCAGATCACGAACGACGAAGCGATCCAGATCGACGAGTACGTACCGATCACGATACCCACGAACATCGTGAACGCGAACCCTTCGAGCACATCTCCACCGAAGAACACCAGGACCAGCAAGGCTGCCAGCACGGAGATACCGGTAATGATGGTACGGCTCAGGGTCTCGTTGATGCTCAGGTTGATCACATCGGCCAGGGACATGCCCTTGTGCTTTTCGCGATTCTCACGGATCCGGTCGAACACCACCACTTTGTCGTTGATGGAATAACCGAGGATGGTCAGGTACGCCGCAATGGCGTTGATGCTGATCTCCAGGTTCAACAGACCCGTCATGTTGAACAGTACGGAGATCACGAAGGCCAGCAGCACGTCGTGCAGCAGAGCCACGATAGCGCCCAGACCGTACACGAACTCAAAGCGGAAGGCGATGTAGAGCAACATCACGATGAAGGCCACCACCAGCGCAAGCACGGAGTCCCGTGCCAGTTCTCCGGAGATCTTCTTCTCCACGTTGTCGGCGCCCAGCAGCGTGACCTGGTCGGCGCTGAAGGTGGACTGCAGGTTCTCCACGATCTCTTTCGACACTTCCGTGGCATTGCCCGTAGCGCCTACGCGGATCAGGTATTCGCCAGCATTGCCGAAGCTCTTGAGTTCGGCGCCACCGTATCCCATGGAGCCGAGCGCCGAACGCACTTCGTCGGTGCCGACGGAGGCATTCTGGAACTTCACGGTGATCTGCGTGCCACCCGTAAAGTCGATGCCCAGGTTCGTGTCGCTCCACGTGAAGACCACGGCAAGCAAGCCTGCCACGATCAACGCGAAGGACACGGTGAAGTAAGTGTTACGCTTGGTAACGAAGTCGATATTGGTCTTTTTGATCAGGTCCATGGTGTTCCTTTCCTCCCTCCGTTAGGCCGTCTTCTTTTGTCCGAGGTTCAGCGTGGTTGCGCCGCTCGAGATCAGGATCTCGAACATGGCACGCGTAACCACTACGGCCGTAAAGAGCGTCATCAACACGCCGATGATCAGCGTTACGGCGAAGCCCTTCACCGGGCCGGTACCCAGGAAGATGAG
This sequence comes from bacterium, assembly GCA_024711065.1. Classification (GTDB taxonomy): domain Bacteria; phylum Bacteroidota; class Ignavibacteria; order Kapaibacteriales; family Kapaibacteriaceae; genus OLB6. The sequence continues at coordinate 10,395 of JANJTN010000048.1, read as the reverse complement.
GACGAGACCCGAGAGCATGTTGGTGACGTTGGAGTCTAGGATGGCGCTCCAGGCCTTGGCGTACCCTTGCTCCACAGCACTGCTGAGCGGTCTGCCCATGGCCATCTCCTCGCGGATCCGTTCGAAGATGAGGATGTTGGCGTCCACAGCCATTGCTGTGGCCAGAATGATACCAGCGATACCAGGCAACGTGAGCGTTCCGCCGAAGCCGGCCAGGGCGGCCACTACGAGCAGGACGTTCATCAACAGGGCAACGTCGGCCAAAGCCCCGCCCATCATGTAATAGATCAGCATGAACAGGATCACCAACGCGAACGACAGGATCGAGCTGGTGATACCGCGGCGGATGGAGTCTTCGCCGAGCGACGGACCCACCACGCGTTCTTCGATGATCTTGACCGGGGCCTTCAGCGCGCCGGCCTTGAGGACCACCGCCAGCAGGTTGGCTTCATCGGCATTGGCCATACCGGTGATCTGCGAGCGTCCGTCCGGGATCTTGTTGATCACGTTCGGCGCCGAGTAGATCCGGCCGTCCAGCACGATGGCGATCTGCTTGCCCACGTTGGCAGCCGTGATCTGGCTCCAGCGCTCGGCGCCCATGGAGTTCATGTCCATGATCACGATCGGCTGATTGCTGGCGGGGTCAAAGCTGGGAAAGGCTTCGGTGATCACGTCGCCGGTGAGCTCGGCTTCGGCGGCAACGCCGTAGATGTCGAAGAAGGCCGGACCTTCCTGGCCAGCCCCCTGCCCTTGCGGCTTTGCTCCCACAAGGATCTCGAGGTCTACCGGCATGATGCGCTTCACATCGGCGCGGTCCATGATGGTGAGGAACTTGGGCAGATCCTTCTCGCTGACCACAAAACGGTACACGCCTTGATCCGGAAAGTCCTTGGCCGACTTCATGATGAAGTCGAACGGATTGAACGAGCTCTCGGCATTCTGCGCAAAGAGACCCTGGATCATGTACGTGAACGGATAGTCGCGCTTGATGGCACGGAGGGCCTCATCGTCGGACAGACCCGCATACGGGTTCGTGGTATCGGCCTTGGTGGTGTCGGCCTTCGTACTGTCGGCCACCGCCGTGGTGTCGGCCTTGGCTACGGCCGTGGTGTCGGCTGCCGTGCTGTCTGTTGCCGTGGTATCGGCAGCGACCTCTTCGACCGGCTTCTCGCCACGCAGCAACGCATCGATGTTATAGAACGCCTCGATCATCGGGCGGCCCATCGTAACGCGCTTGAACTCCAGGCGGGCCGTGGTCTGCAACAGCTTGCGGATCTCGTTCTCGTCCTTCACGTCCGGCAACTCCAGCAGGATCCGGCGGGTGCCTTGCTTCTGGATGTTGGCTTCGGACACGTCGTACTTGTTGATCCGCTGGTTGATCACCTGCAGAGCCTGATCCACGGCGTCGTCCACGTCCTTGCGCAGCTTTTCCTCGATGGCCTCATCGGTGGGATCCACCTGATTGGTCACCGGGAAGTACTGCAGCAACGACAGCTTCGATTCGCGGAAGTTCGTCAGGAAGGTCTCCAACACGTCCTTGTCCGTGTTGTCGGTCTCCTTCCGCGTCTTCTCGAGCACTGTGGTGAAGTCGTCGTCCACGCTCAGCTGGTCGGCCGACTCTTCGATCAGCTTCAGTACGTCCACCTCGAGGGTCACGTACATACCGCCGCGAAGGTCGAGACCCAGCTTGATGCGAGCCTGCCGCGCCGACTGGTAGTCTTCGCCGTACGTACGGTCCCACTCCTCAAGGGCCAACGAGTCCGAGGCAACCTGCGCCCGCTCCTGGTCGAGTTGATAGAACCGATAGGTCGGCCACAAGAGATAGGCTGCAGCAATGATCGGTGAGATGATCAGCAGCCAGCGACTAAGATTCTTCCGATTCAAGGATTCCTCCCTGGTACAAACAGATCCACCCCGACCATACCCAGTGGGGTGTCAGCACAAGACCGCAAATATAGGCAAGGAGCGTGATGTAGTTTTGCATGGAAATGAAGAACCCGATCATCGGCATCGACTTCCGCAAGTATCCGATGCCCCGCGTGCGGCATCACGTAAGCCCGCAACTCTATCTGCCACTGGAGCGCCAGCGGTTCCGACCCACGTGGTATCCACCCCTGATCGACCAGGTTTCGTGGGCCGATTGGTTCGCCAATGGGGCTGGCCCGGATGTGCTGGATGTCGGTTGTGGACGCGGTGGGTTCCTGCTGGACCACGCCCTGGCGTTCCCGGAGATGAACATCCTGGGCCTGGAAGTACGCCAGATGCTGGTGGATTGGATCAGCTCCGTGGTCCGGGGCGAACACCTGGGGAACGCCCACGCTGCCTGGTACTCGGCTGTGAACGGTCTGGACTTCGTCCCTTCCGGCTCTGTGCAGTACGCCACGTATCTGTTCGCCGACCCCTGGCCAAAGAAACGTCACCACAAGCGCCGCCTGTTCTCGGCCCCCTTCCTGGATGAGCTGGACCGGATCCTGGTGCCGGGTGGACGTCTCTATCTGGCCACCGACGTTCCCGAAGTGGCGGAACATCAGCGCGCTACGCTGGTCGAACACGGACGCTTTCGGGTGGTAGAACTCTCCGAGGCCGACCCCTGGCCGTTCCCGTTCACCACGGACCAGGAACGCTTCTGCCAGCGTAAACAGATCCCCTACACCCAGTTCTACGCCACCCGCTGATGCGAACGTTCGGTTCACCCACCTTGCTGCCCGAAGTGCTGTTGCTGGCCTACCGCAACGGATACTTTCCGATGGCCGATCCGGATCTGGGTCGGATTCTGTGGCACCGACCGGATCCTCGGGGGATCATCCCACTGGATCGCGTCCGGATCTCGCGCTCCCTGCGCAAGGAGATCGCCAGCGGGCGCTTTACGGTTACGGTGAACACCGATTTCTCCGCCGTGATCCGCGCCTGTGCCGAACGCGATGAAACGTGGATCAACGACGAGATCATCGATGCCTACGAACACCTGCACGAACTGGGCCATGCGCACAGTCTGGAAGCCTGGCATCACGGTCAGCTGGTAGGGGGCTTGTACGGTGTAGCCATTGGCGGCGCGTTCTTTGGCGAGAGCATGTTTTCTGCCGCAAGTAATGCCAGCAAAGTGGCTTTTGCGCATCTTGTGGCTCGGTTGAACAACCATGGTTTTCGACTGCTGGATACGCAGTACGTGAACGACTTTACGGCGTCACTCGGCGCCATCGAGATCCCGGACGTTGTCTATCACATGCTTCTGGCCGATGCCCTGCAAGCCCCCTGCACGTTTGAGTAAGCCCTCGTTCCTCGCCAGCGATCGGAGCGGCCGTGCTGCATGGATCGCCGCAGCGGGTATCCTGCTGGTGATCCTGGTCGGATGCTCGCCGCCCCGCCTGGCACGCCAGGTCCCGCCGTGCCCCCCACCTCCGCCGCCACCGGCCTGCGCACCTGCGGAGCATCGCGGTGTGGTGTACGACACGTCGCGTCCGATGAACGGCGTCCGCTGGTCGATCCGACGTGTGGACGGTGCTTCCGGACCCGACAACGAGTGGGCGCTCTTCCCCTACGGCAGCGTGGATCTGGTGCTAACAGGCTACACACCACAGCGGGCGCGATATCTGGGCGTGCGTCGGCTGTTCGCCGACACCGTCCGACGCTCCGAGATCCCACCGTCCAACCCTCCGATCCTGCTGACATCCGTGGCAGATGCCGCCATCATCGGCGATGCGGATCTTGTCGGATATCGGATATCGGATATCGGAGAACTGGTGCCGATCGCGGATTCCCCTTCCCATTCCCCATTCCCCATTCCCCATTCCCTAAACGTAGCTCTTCACTGGGACGGCCACCCTACGATGTCGGCCGACAGCACGTTGGTCGTCTTTGCATCGGACCGTCCGGGCAGCATGGGTGGAACGGATCTGTGGTATGCGGTGCGGACGGCAGGGGGCTGGTCGGACCCGCAACTCGTGGCCGGGCCGGTCAACACGCCGTGCGACGAACTGTCGCCCCGTTTTGCCGGCGACTCCGTGATCGTCTTCGCTTCCGCCGGCCACGCCAGCGTTGGCGGCTACGATCTGTTCAGCGCTCGCATCAACCGCTCCGGCTCGTTGCTTACGCTCGAGGCTCCTCGCAACCTGGGAACGCCGGTGAACACGCCGTTCGATGAGCTGTTCCCGGTGTGGACCGATGAACGGACCCTCTACTATGCCTCCGACCAGCCCCGACGTCAGGGTGCCGACCGCAAGGACTTCGACCTGTTCGTGCTCACCTCTCGCGTGTTGCTGGATCCGATTCGCGAGGCGCCGCTCAAGCCCCTTCCCATCGAACGCGGCACCGTGCGCGGAACCGTGGTGAATCAGCAGACCCAACAACCGGTGGCCGATGCCGATGTGACCGCTCGCGATGCAGAGTCGCGCGATGTGCTGGCGGCCACGCGTACGGACACTGCAGGCTCGTACTCGCTGGATGTGCCGGTGAACACGCCGGTAGACATTTCGGCGCAGGCGCCGGACCTGTTCTACGACGACGTCCGCGTGGTGGTACCCAAGATCTTCACGAACGACACGATGGAGGTGGTTCGCCCCCTTCAACTTCCCGTGACGTATGTGTTACGCGTGAACTTCCCAACGGCGATCTATAACGATCCGTATGCGTACACGCTGGATAGTAACGGCGTGGAGACCACGCTCACCTGGCAGGAGTCGCTGAACCAGCTGGCTCGCAATGTGCAACTGAGTGGCTCGCGTTTGAAGCGGTTGGTGCTGATCGGACATACGGACGACGTGGATACCGATGCTTCGAACATGATCCTGGGCCGCAATCGCGTGAACTTCATCATGGACGAGCTGGCGGCCCGCGGGGTGTCGCGCGATCTGATGGAAGGTCGCACCGCCGGTGAATCCCTCCTTCCCGAACGCCGTCCGGGGGAATCGCAGGAACTTTGGCGCAAGCGAGCGCGACGTGTAGAACTGGTAAAGGTGCTGGAGCAATGAATCCGCGGATCATCTGGAAATGGTTGACCAGTGCCATGGGCGCCCTGGCCGTGGTGACCCTGGTGTACGTATTGATCGTGCTGAGCGACGGTCTGCCCACGCTGGAAGAACTTGAGAATCCTCGGCAGGATCTGGCCACCCAGGTGATGAGCGCCGATGGCGAATTGCTGGCCCACTATGCGGCCACCCGCCGCACGTACATTCCGTTCGACTCGCTGCCGAAGAGTTTCGTGGATGCCCTGATCGCCACGGAAGACCGAGCGTTCTACGACCATTGGGGTGTGCACACCTTCCGCATCTTCAAGGCCGCCGTCAAGAACGTCTTTGCCATGCGCACCAAGGAAGGGGCTTCCACGCTCACGCAACAGCTGGCACTGAATCTGTACTTCGAGCGGGAGCGCACCCTGGCGCGCAAGATCCGTGAAGCCTATACGGCGTTCCAGATCGAACAGACCTATACCAAGAACGAGATCCTGGAGATGTATGCCAACACGGTGTACTATGGCAAGGGTGCCTACGGCATCCGTGAAGCGGCCCATGCCTACTTCAACAAGGAACCCAGAGAACTCACCATCGCTCAGAGCGCGTATCTCGTAGGGCTCTTCAAGGCACCGGAGCGCTACAATCGAAACGACTCGCTCGGGGTTGGCCGACGCAATCTGATCCTGGGCATGATGCGCGACGAAGGGTATCTCTCGGCCGATGCCTGGGCACAGGCCAGCACAGAACCACTGATCAAGGTTCCGCCCGAGCAGATCACGCGCGGCATTGCACCGCACTTTGTAGAAGTGATCCGTCAGAAACTGTCGCCCCAGGGCGAGTGGAACGATCTGCTACAGGGACGCGACCTGTATCGCGACGGCCTGGTGATCACCACCACGCTGCATTCCAAGGTGCAGAAGTATGCCAACGATGCCGTGGCCGAACATCTGCAGCAGTACCAGGTGTTGTTCGATCAGTCGTGGTCGTGGACGTCTCGACGTCCCCTTCTGTCCGATCTCCTGAACCGGGCGGCCTCGCAGCACCCCACCGTTCTCTCGGCCGACAAGAGTGCCCGAAAGGCGCTCAAGGACCGCTTACTGCGTCAGCGCTCGTTCGTGGATTCGGTAAAGCGCATGGCCACGTTGATCCAGATGGGCGTGGTGGTGGTCGATATCCGCAGCGGCGCCATCCTTGGCATGGTCGGAGCGTCGCCTCTAGCGATCAAGCTGGATCCGGCCGGACGCTACTCGCTGAACCACGTCACGCAGATCAAACGTCAACCCGGCTCGGCCTTCAAGCCCTTCGTATACACCGCCGCCGTCGAGGCCGGACTCACCGCCGACTCGCTGATCGAGAGCGGCCCGTACAGCTATCTGATCCCCGAGACGGGTGCGGTGTGGGCGCCACGCGGCGCCAGCAAGAACGGTGGGCCGATGCCGTTGCGGACCGCACTGAAATTCTCGACCAACACTGTGGCCGCGCGCCTGGTCACACAAGTCACCACGCCCGGAGCGGTGGTGGACGTCTGCCGACGCATGGGCATCACCTCGCAACTCACGGCGGTTCCTTCCATTGCTCTTGGTGCCGTGGAGGTCTCGCCCATCGAACTCGTAACGGCCTACATTCCGTTTGCCAATCAGGGCGTAGCCGTGCCTCCGGCCTACATCACCAAGATCGAAGACCGCATGGGTAACGTGCTCTACGAAGCCCGCTTGCCGCGAGGGGTGCACGATGCTATCGGCATGGGCACGGCCAACCAGATGGTGAGCATGATGCGCGGCGTGGTGGATGGCGGCACGGGCTCGCGCGTGCGACGCTACTTCAAAGGTGAAGCCGCCGGAAAGACGGGCACCACCAACGACTTTGCCGATGCCTGGTTCGTGGGCTACACGCCACGATTGGTGGCTGGCGTGTGGACGGGGTTCGACGATCGGCGCATTACATTCACCGGCGACTATGGCCAGGGAGGACGCGCAGCGGCACCCGTGTGGGGTCGCCTGATGGGCTGGATCTCCTCGGATCGCAGTCTGGCTTTCCGGGAAGACCACTTCCCGGTAGCGTCCGATTCGCTGGACGTGATCACGCCGGAAGCGATCGCCGATCCGCCGAGTGAACAGATCCAGGACGACACACCGGAGATCGGTCCACCCCAGCCCCCTTCCAACCTTCCCACGACGAGGCCGAACGAATGACCTCCACACCGACCATCTGGGATCTGCACGGAGCCGACCTGCCGGTTGGCACGTTGTACGGTATCGGGCGCAACTATGCGGCGCATGCGGCAGAAATGGGATCGACGATTCCGGAAGATCCGATGGTGTTCATCAAGCCACCCAATGCCTACGTGCCGAGTGGCTCGGCGATCGTGCTTCCGGAGTGGACGCAGGATGTGCACCACGAGGTGGAGCTGGTAGTGGTGATGGGCGAACATGGCATTGCCGGACTGGGTGTTGGGCTGGACCTTACCGCACGCGATGTGCAGGCCAAGGCCAAACAGACGGGAACGCCGTGGGCCGTAGCCAAAGGTTGGCGCGGCGCGGCCCCGGTAAGCCGACTTGTACCGTGGGGCGATTGTGGATCGGGACCGTGGACGCTTGCGCTGGACCTTGATGGCGAGCAACGGCAGCACGGAAACACCGCCTCCATGGAACGCTCCATCGATCAGCTTGTGGCCTATGTTGATGCCGTGTTCGGACTGCGGCCAGGCGACGCCCTGTTCACCGGCACACCGGAAGGTGTAGGACCGATCCGGCGCGGTCAGCGTGCCGTGGCAACTCTGGATGATCTTGCAACGCTGGAGGTAACATTTCTATGAAGTGCCTTGTGCCTGGTGCCTGGTGCCTTGCTCCACTTTTGCTGGCAGTGCTCACGGCTTGTGGCACGATCACGCGAACGGAGCGAGATGTGTACACGATCACGGATGTGGATACCACGGTCGTGAGTCAGGTCCACAACCAGCCAGGTGATCGCGACAACGGCGTGATCTATCCCAGTTCGCGGACCGTGATGATGGAACGCCACATGCAGCAGCACGACAGTGTGGTGGTGCGTGAGTATCCCGGCTTTATCCGTCTTGGTGTGTTCGAAGGCGTGGGTTTGATCGGCTCGTCGATCGACGGTACCACCACGAACACCGGTATGTTCGGGTTGTACTACGACATCGATCGTCTGATCAGCGGAGACGCACCCGATCCCAACGCTAATACCCTGCATGCCGGATACATTCGGCGCTTCGGCATCGGCGAGTGGAAGCTGCACTGGTTCGACGACGACCCCAACTGGACGTGGGGCGTAACAGCCTACGAGACCATCGTACCAGACAACAACCACGCCCTACGTGGTATTGGTGTGCTGAGTCTGCGCAAGCGCTTCTACCTGCGGTCACTCATTCCCTACATGGCCATCACGCCGCAACTGCATCTGGCCGCCTTCCCGTCCCAATACGTGAACGCCGGTGCCTCGGCCGACGTTGGAAGCATTGGTGGTCTCAACCTGCGGTTCTATGCCGGTTACGCCATGGGGCTCACAAATCCGGTGGATGGCGAGTTCATCAATTTCCCCTATGCCGGGCTAGGCGTTTCCGTGATGGACTTCCTCAATCGCGAGGAAGAGCTCGAGGTAGAGTGGAAGTACCACGAACACAGTGCGTGGGAGCTTGGTGGCGCAGAAGGCTTCCTGGTCGGTGCCGGCGACGTGTCGGCGTCGTTCTTTGGTCGCGACAAGACCACACCCGAGAAGTCCGCCCTCACCGGCTTTACCTTCCGCGTGCTCCATGCCACCATCGCCCTGCCGATCCTGGACCATCGTCTGTCGCTGGGCACATCGCTGGTCAACGCCATTGCTCTTGGCGTAGAGGAGTATGGTATTGGTGTGCTGCCGATCCGTGCCAGCTACCACTGGCAGCCGTTCAACAACAAGTTCGTGGTCGAGCCCTTTGCCGAGTTCAACTACGCCCCTTCCACGTTCACGCAATTCGGTGTACGAGCCGGCCTGCCGATCAGCGACCAGCTGTCGTTGCTCTTCATTGCCGCCTATGCCTCCGGCAACACGGGAAGCGACCTTGGGTATTCGCTGTACGAGAACTCCGGTACAGGATATGCCAAGGACTTCAGCGCCTTCTATCTGGGCTTTGGTGCCAGCTTCTTCGACAAGATCTTCTCCAAAGACGAGCTGAGGTATGGAAGGGGGCTGCCCCATGAGTAGCGAGCAGCAGTTGAAGAGCAGCGAGCAGCAGTTGAAGAGCAGCGAGCAGCGAGTAGCGAGTAGCGAGCACCACTCGCTATTCGGTATTCGCTACCCGTCATTCGCTACTCGCTACTCGCTGCTCGCTAATCGCTATTCGCTGCTCGCTACTTGCTTCTCGCTGCTCGCTGCTCTCCTGTCGTCATGCAATCCCTGGGTGTTCACGATGCAGCGTCACACCGGTTGGGACATCGAGGGAAAGATCTACACCAACCATCAGCAGGTAGATCTGCCAACAGACAACCTGGTGATCGTGGAAGCGCCGGCGTCGATCGCCATGCGGTGCTATCAGATCACCGACGGTACCTTTGATGCCGAGTTCACCTTGGCTCGCGATGGAGGTGGCGGCCTGGAGTTGCGCTTCGATTCCACGCCGTACGAAGACACCGTTTTACGGTCCGGTCGCGGAGAGCGGATCACGATCGACCAACAAGCCGTGACCGTGGCAGCCAACGGCACAACGACCACCGTCCCGGTAGTCCTACCGCCCGCCGGTACGCCATTCCGGGTAGTACTGGTGCGACACGGGCGCTATCTGGACGTCGAAGTGGCCTGCACCACCATCGGCCAGTTCCGGATCGACGATGCATCCACGCAGTGGCTCTCCATCGTCCCCGCACCCGAGCAGCGCGTTGAAGTACGCGACCCGCAGTTCCGTCCGCTGGTTGAGTTGTAGCTCGTAGCTCGTGGCTCGTGGCTCGTGGCTCGTAGCTGAAGTGTTGGCAAGCCCCCTACACGACCACTCTTTTCCAGCGGCCGCGCGAAAACAGCCACAGGGTGAACAGCCCGACCGAGGTTTCCGAGAGAAAGGCGGCCCAGAAGACGCCCGAATGAGCCATGGCGAAATGGATGGCCAACAGGTAGCCGAGGGGGATCTGTAGGCACCAGAAGAAGACGATGTTGATGTAGGTGGGTGTGCGCGTATCGCCCGCCCCGTTGAACGCCTGAATGGCAACCATCCACCAGCCGTAGACAACATAGGAGTACGAAAGGATGCGCAACCACTCCGCGCCGATGGCCACCACGCGGGCGTCAGACGTGAACTGTGCGATGAGCTGTTCGTTGAACACGAAGAAGACCACTGACACGACGGCCAGATAGGCCATGTTGTACAGTCCGGTCCGCCATACGGCCGATTCGGCGCGCTCCGGATCGTTGGCCCCCAGATTCTGCCCCACCAGAGTTGCTGCGGCATTGCTCATAC
>JANJTN010000023.1 GCA_024711065.1 bacterium | reverse complement strand
ACCAAGCCTACAGCGCCAGACTCCATCCTGCCGGCCATCCTGAGCGGACGTGCCGTGTTCAGCGATACGCTTACCCGGTACAGTCGGCAAGCCCCCTACCGCATCGAGGTCCCGGCGCCACCGCGCACCTTCGGTTACGTGGTGGTGGCTATGCAGGATGGTCCCAACTTTCTGACCGACTGGCTGATGCTGGACGTGTATGCTCCGTCAGGTGACCCTGAACAACCCGGCGAGGTGGTCATTGATGTAGGCCAACAGGTAAGCGTCGACTTCAATGTGAATTTCTCCAACCTTCCCCCGCAGCCGTTCGAATGAAGAACTCTTCGCAGTTGCAGTTGCTGTTGCTGTTGCTATTGCTGGTGCTGTCGGCCGGTACATCCGTGCTGGCCCAGGATGCACGAACCGTGCGCGGCTATGTGACCGATCGCGCTACGGGCGAGGTCCTGCCCGGTGTGACCATTCGCGTGGAAGGCACCCGTCTGGGCGCGGTGACCAACAAGGAAGGACGCTTTCAGATCAACGACGTACCCCTCGGACCGGTACGACTCCGAGCATCGCTGTTGGGCTATGCGAACGAAGACGTCGGCATCACGCTCTTTGCCGACGGTCCAAGCAAGGACGTGATCTTTACCATGCTGCCCACCGGATTGCAGACGGACGAGATCGTGGTCTCGGCCGGACGCCGCGTGCAGGCTGTGCAGGATGTACCCATCAGCGTGTCGTCTCTCACACAAGCCGACCTGGTCCAGCGCGGCATCACGCAGGTCGACCAGGCGCTGCGCTACGTGAGCGGCGTCAGTGTGGTGGGCGACCAGGTGAACATCCGCGGCGCGTCGGGTTTTGCCTTTGGCGTGGGATCCCGCACCATGGTTCTGCTGGACGGCTTCCCGTTGATCAGCGGTGATAACGGCGACATCAAGTTTGACGTGATGCCCGTTGGCGATGTGGAACGCATCGAAGTGGTGAAGGGGGCTGGGTCAGCATTGTACGGTACCGGCGCCCTTGGTGGCGTGGTGAGCATGTTCACGGGTTCACCCACCGAGGAACTGAAGGTAGCGGGACGTCTCTATGGTGGACTCTACACCGACCTGCGTCACCCCACCTGGCAAGACTACCGCAACGGTACGCCCACCCAGTGGGGCGCGGATGTACAGGCCTCGCAGCGTATCGGCGACTGGAGCGTGAACCTGAGTGGCGGCCTGCGGAGTGACCAGAGTTATCGGGACTTTGACGAGCAGCTGCGCGGTTTCGGCTACGGCAAGGTGCGGTGGGAGCCAACGGACGAACAGCGCGTAACGCTGTTCGCACTCTATGCACTACAGGGTGGCGAGAACTTTATCTACTGGCGCGATCTGACGTACGCAACGCTACCACCGGTCGTGCAGGATCCCACCGAGCGATTGTGGACGGCCAAGTTCGCCACCGCCGTCGAGTGGCAGTGGCTGGTGGATTCCCGAACGTCGCTCGTGGTACGCCCGGGCCTGTACCGTACGCGGTTCGAGAATCGCTCGGGCGGCGTGACCAAGGACAGCAATCAGTCCACCTCTTACGCCTACAACGTAGACGTGCTACTCACCACGTCGCTGATCGACCGCTTGACACTGACCACGGGCCTCACCGGTCGGGCCAACGTGGTAGATGCCGACGTGTATGGTGAACAGCTGCAGACGATCGTCAGCGGTTTCGTACAGGCCGAGGTAGAGTTGCCGCTCCAGATGACCCGAACGGCCGGCGCCCGTATCGATCGTGAGGAGACCCAGACTCTGGAGCCACAGATCGAAGTCTCGCCCAAGCTGGGCCTCAGTTGGGAAGCCACGCAGGAGTTGAACCTGCGCGCTTCGGTGGGAAGGGGCTTTCGTGCCGCCACCATTGCCGAGCGCTACGCGAACATTCGATATGGCCCCTTTCAGGTCGAACCCAATCCCAACATCCGACCGGAGTACTCGTGGTCGGCCGAAGTGGGTGCTCGGTATGCCCCGAAGTCGTGGGGAGTGCCCGTGGAGTTCGATGTGGCCGTGTTCGACAACGAACTCTACGACCTGATCGAACCCAATTTTGATCTGACGGATCCTTCCGTGCCCATCACCTTCCGGAACATTACGCGTGCACGGATCCTTGGCGCTGAGGCCACCGTGCGTTGTGCATTGTCGCGCTCGATCGGGATCGAAACGGGTCTGACGGCCATGCTGCCGCGCGACCTGCTACTGAACGAACCCCTCAAGTATCGGAACAACATCCTGTGGTACAGCCGCGGATCGTGGCGCTTTGATGCCGGTGCGGTCGGACTGGAGCTCCAAGCCGAGTATCGGTTCCAGAACCGCGTCGAGAAGATCGATGATCGTCTGGGCATCTTCGTGCCCAACGCTGACCAACGCGTTCCCTCCCACGTGGTCGATGCCCGCCTGTTCGCCGACCTGCAGGCTGTTACCGGCTATCCCCTGCGCGTTGGCTTGCTAGGCCGCAACCTGCTGGACTACTACTACGCCGAAATGGTGGCCAACCTGAGCCCCACGCGCAGCGTGATGGTGCAGGTGGAGTGGCGTTAATACCGTTCCAACGTAAAACTCTCGCCCAGGTAGCGTTTGCGCACATCGTCGTTGGCGGCGATCTCTTCGGCCGTTCCGGACACGAACATCTTGCCGTCGATCAGGATGTAGGCCCTGTCGGTGATACTGAGTGTTTCGTGTACGTTGTGGTCCGTGATCAACACGCCGATGCCCTTGTCCTTGAGCTGGCGCACGATCACCATGATGTCTTCGACCGCCAGCGGGTCGATACCGGCAAAGGGTTCGTCCAGCAGCACGAACTTCGGATCCATGGCTAGCGCTCGGGCGATCTCGCACCGACGGCGCTCGCCGCCGGAGAGCATATAGCCTTTACTGCCGCGGATGTGCGCAATGCCGAACTCCCCGAGCAGGGATTCCAGTTTTTCCTTACGCTGTGCGGACGTGAGCGATCGCAGCTGCAGCACGGCCATGATGTTCTGTTCCACCGTGAGACGGCGAAAGATGCTGGGTTCCTGCGGCAGATAGGCAATGCCCATCCGCGCTCGCTTGTACATCGGTTTGCCGGTGATATCCGTACCGTCCAGGTACACACGTCCGGCTTCCGGACGGACCATGCCGACGATCATGTAGAACGTGGTGGTCTTGCCGGCACCATTGGGTCCAAGCAGTCCCACCACTTCACCTTGGGCCACCTGAAGGGTGCTGCTCTGCACTACGGTCCTCTTGCGATAGACCTTCTTCAGTCCATCGGCGCTCAGGATGCTCGGAGTAGTGTCAGTGTCGTTGGCCACGTCGGTCGGGGCGTCGTTCCAGGGTCAGTGTCAGTGTGCGTTCTTCACCATAGCGATCCACCGTGATGCGCAGCCGTTGTCCAACCTCTCCATCCAGGATCGCTACGTTCACGTCCTCGATGCGTTGAATGCGCTTGCCGTCGATCGCGATGATCACGTCGCCCGGCTCGATACCAGCTCGCTGAGCCGGACTGTCGCCAAGGGTTCGCGTCACAAGAATACCATCCGTGCGCTTCAGTTTGTAGTAATCGGCCACTTCGTCATCCAGTCCCTGCAAGCGCATCCCGGTCCAGAAGTCCCGATCGATCTTGCCTTCGTCCTGCAATCGATCTACGATCTCCTTCACCCGATTGATCGGAATGGCAAAGCCGATGCCGATGCTGCCGGCTCCTCGACGATCCTGCGCCGTGGAGTAGATCACCGTGTTCACACCTACCACCTCGCCCACGGCGTTCACGAGCGGGCCACCACTATTGCCGCTGGAAATGGCCGCATCGGTCTGCAGCATCCCCTTGTAGACACGTTCTTCTTGACCGTAGTCCGGTTGCGTGAAGTTCACGCCAATGTTGCTGATCACGCCAACAGTGACCGTTGGCTTGGCGTTGTTGTCGAACAGACCGAAGGGGTTACCGAACGCAATGGCCCACTCCCCGACCTGCACATCGTCGCTATTGGCCAGCTCGAGGAACGGCAGGTCGGATCCATCGATCTTGAGCAGCGCCACGTCGCTCACCGGGTCCGAACCGATCAACTCGGCATCGTACTTCTTTCCGTTGGTCAGTGTGACCACCACCTTGCTGGCATTGCCGGCCACGTGATCATTCGTCAGCACATATCCGTCGCTGCTGATGATGAAGCCGCTACCAACGCTGTGCACCTTGTATTGTTCGCGGTATTCGCGTGGACCAAAGAAGCGCTCGAAGAAGGGATCGTTCCACCCGCCGAAGGGATTGCGGTAGACCTGCTCACGGATCTCGGTCACGGTGATGCCCACCACGGCCGGCGAACACTTCTGCACGGCCCGCGTGATCGCGTTCTGCCGCGTCGCCGTGACGTCATCCTGGGCGGAGGTGGCAAGCCCCCTACCTTCGGAATAGATCGGGGCGGAGCGTTCGGCGTGCGGCACAGGCTCTGGCGAGCAGGCCGCCAGTGGATGCGCTGCCAGCGCAAGGAGCATGGCCGAGATCAGGCGTTGGAGTGGACGTTTCATGGGCGCCATTATCGAATTTCGGGACGGTTTAGTGTAGGGGGCTTGGTGTGGACATCGCGTGACCATGCATCCGCTGTTCACTGGGTAAGTTCGTGATTCATCCATGCCAACCTTCTACCAGATCGCCCTGCCGGTCCCTCGATCGGCCCCCTTCACGTACGCCTCCGACGTGGAATCGATCGGTGTAGGCAGCCGCGTACTGGTACCACTGGGACGCCGCGTGGTCACCGGCGTGGTGGTCAAGGCGGAAGCAGCTCCCTTCGACAATGCTCGATCGATCATCGAGGTGTTGGACGACGAGCCAGCTATTCCTCCCGCCCTGTTGCACCTTACGCAGTGGATCTCCTCGTACTACCTGTGTTCCTGGGGCGAAGCACTCGAAGCCGCTCTGCCCACGGGGCTAACGCCAACCTCGGTCTTCTACGCCGAGATCAGCGCACAGGTCACCGATGCCGAGCTGGACGCCATGTCGCGCAAAGCGCCGAAGCGTGCCGAGCTGCTGGCCTATCTGCAAGAGCACGATGGGCCGCAGCGGGTGGACCACCTGCAGAAGGAACTGGGTACCAGTTCGATCGCCCAACAACTGGATGCGCTGCAGCATCAGGGGCTGATCACCGTGATCACCAAAGTGGAGCGCGAGCGAGGTCCCCGCACCGTCCGGGCTGTGGCCATTGATACCGCACTCGCTGCCGACGAGCCGCGTCTGCACGCGCTCTTTGATGAACTCGACAAGCGCGCTCCGAAGCAATCGCTGGCATTGGGTCATCTCTACATCGCCCACCGCAACGGCAACGGTGCCACGCCACTGACCGCACTGGCCAACCAGCTCGGTGTGTCCGTCTCTGTGATCGATGCCCTGATCGAAAAGGGGCTGGCCACGGTCAGCGAGGTGGCGCGTCCACGCGACGATGATCCCTTTGACGTGCTCCTCGCGCCGCGCGACGAGGCTACGGTAGAGCTCACGCCCGAACAGCGGACGGCACTGCAGGCTATAGAGGACGTTCTGCAGCGCCAGGGCGACCGTTTCCAACCCTTTCTCCTCGAGGGCGTGACGGGCTCTGGCAAGACCGTCGTCTATCAACGCGCCATGCAACGAACGCTGGAACTGGGACGCTCCTGCCTGATGCTGGTGCCGGAGATCGCCCTCACTCCGCAGCTGCACGACCGGTTTCGGGCCGTGTTCGGCGACCGCGTAGCCCTGCTGCATTCCCGTATGGCGATCGGCGAACGCATCGACACCTGGCGCAAGATCCGCCGGGGCGACGTCTCGGTGGTGATCGGCGCTCGGTCGGCCGTGTTCGCTCCGCTCGCCAACGTGGGTTTGATCGTGGTGGATGAGGAGCACGAACCCTCCTACAAACAGGACGATCCTGCACCTCGATACCATGGACGCGATACGGCGGTGATGCGCGCTGCCCTTGAGCAGTGTCCGGTGATCCTGGGTTCGGCTACACCGTCGCTGGAGTCGCTGCAGAACGCCACCGAAACACGCTACCACCACTTGCGCCTGACGCATCGCGCCGACACTGCCCAGCTGCCTACGGTGCGCTTGGTGGACCTCCGCCAGGAACGAAAGGCCGGCCGTCTGAAGGGTACCCTATCAAGCCCCCTACTCGATGCCATACGTGACCGTCTTCGTCGATCGGAAGGCACCATCCTGTTCCTGAATCGGCGTGGATATGCCTCGGCGATCCAGTGTGAAGACTGTGGAGCCGCTCCGCAGTGCCCCAACTGCGACGTGTCGCTTACCTGGCACAAGACCTCCAACACACTGGCCTGCCATTACTGCGGCCACCGCGAAGCACGATCCACCGCCTGCACGGTCTGCGGCAGCCTGGAGCTGCACGAAGCCGGGGTGGGCACACAGCGGGTCGAAGAGGACCTCCGCGCTGCTCTGGAGGGTACCGGCGCGGTGATCGAGCGGATGGACACGGACTCCATGAACCGACGTGGTGCCCATCGGCGCTTGCTGCAGCGATTCGCATCCGGAGACGTGGATATCGTCATCGGCACGCAGATGGTGGCCAAGGGGCTGGATCTTCCGCGAGTGACGTTGATCGGCGTAGTGAATGCCGATCAGACGTTATACCAGTCAGACTTTCGGGCTTCCGAGCGAACGGCCCAGTTGCTGACGCAAGTGGCGGGACGTGCCGGACGAGACCCCCAGCGTCCTGGCGAAGTGCTGATCCAGACCTCCAGCCCGGACCATCCGGCGATCGCCGAAGTCCTGGAGCACGATCGTGGATACCATCGGTCATTTATCGGCACCGAACTGGCACAGCGGCGAGAAGCGGGATATCCTCCCTTTTCGCGATTCATGACCGTGGAGATCAACGGCCCGAACGAGGCCGAGGTCGAACATGTGGCGCGCGTGATCGATCGATTGTTGCCAACAGATCATCCGGCCATGCAGCGGTATGCTCCCGTAGCGCCCACGATCGCCCGGTTGCGAAATCGGTATCGGCGACTGATCGTGATCCGTTCCCCAAAACAGTCCGATCCGAATGGCAGCATCTGCCGCGGACTGCTGTCCGCGGCATTGCTGTCCTATTACACGTCGTATGCCGTGAGTACCGTGCGCGTTACGGTAGATGTAGACGCCAACGGCAGCGTATAAAGATCACGCCTTGTAGGTTGTTCCGCGGCGCTGTCCGGCGGTCTTTACCTGCTTGCTGGCCACCAACTCGGTGAGGGCCTGCTTCAGCGAGGCCGAATCGACCTTCATCCCCTTGGCGATGTCCTCGCGCTTGAGCGGGCCCTTCTGCTTCTTCAAATAGGCCAGGACCGTTTCCGTTGGAGCCTGTTTTACCGCAGCCCGTTTGCGAGCCCTCTTCTTCGTTGAAGCTGCCTCCGATGCAGCGCCACCCAGTTTCGCGATCTTGGCATCGATCTTGTCGATCGCTCGCTGCAAGAGTCGACGCTCCCGCTCAAGCTCCTGCAACATCGTCTTATCTACCAACGATGCGGTAACTTCCTTGATATGTGCGGCTTTAATGCCGGCTTTTGCAAGCTCGGCCTTAATGCGCGCAACATCGATTCCCTTCGACGTTCGTGCCATACTAACTCCCTGTTGTGAAAAGATCCCAAATCATCCCGGGTCGAAGTTACGGCAATTGGTGGCATGTGCTCGAATGAATCCCGAAATCTTGGATAAATCAAGGCTTCACCGACAATTACCACTCAATCTGATGAAAACCATTCTCCTCCTTGGCTCCGGTGAATTAGGAAAAGAATTCGTGATCGCTGTCAAACGATATGGCCATCATGTTGTGGCTGTGGACAGCTACGACAACGCCCCGGCCATGCAGGTGGCCGATGATCGGCGCGTGATCAACATGCTGGATGGTGCAGCCCTGGATGCAGTGGTGGCCAGCGTTCAGCCCGATGTGATCGTTCCGGAGGTCGAGGCTATTCGAACGGAGCGTCTCTTCGTGTACGAGGAACAAGGCCTGCACGTTGTTCCGAGTGCAAAAGCAGCGAATATGACGATGAATCGAAAGGCAATTCGAGACCTCGCCGCTCGTGAATTGGGATTGAAGACAGCATCGTATCTCTATGCCACAACAGCGGAAGAATTCGTTCGCGCCGTCGAAGAGATCGGGATCCCCTGTGTGGTAAAGCCGCTCATGTCTTCCAGCGGCAAAGGACAATCGTTGGTCCGCACGGCTGCCGACGTGGAGCGCGCTTGGGAGTATGCGCTCGAAGGATCTCGTGGAGACCTCCGGGAGGTGATCGTCGAAGAGTTCATCCCCTTCGAGTCCGAGATCACGTTGCTTACCGTCACACAGACTCATGGGCCTACCATGTTCTGTCCGCCCATTGGCCACCGTCAGGAACGAGGCGACTATCAGGAGTCGTGGATGCCGCATGCGATGCCGACCCATTTGCTGGAGCAGGCACAGCACATGGCGGCCACCGTGACGGCGGCGCTCGGCGGTGCCGGCCTGTGGGGTGTGGAGTTCTTTCTGACGGCGAACGACGTGTACTTCAGCGAACTGTCGCCACGTCCGCACGACACCGGCATGGTTACGCTGGCCGGTACCACGGAGCTCAGCGAGTTCGAACTGCACGCTCGCGCCGTACTCGGCTATCCGATCCCGGAGATCGGCCTTGTCCGCCCCGGCGTATCGGCCGTGATCCTGGCCGACTTTGAGAGCCCCGCAGAGCCGCGCGTAGAGGGTCTGCCCCAGGCTCTGGCGCTCCCCCGCTCCGAGGTACGGATCTTTGGCAAGCCGTCCACTCGTCCTTATCGCCGCATGGGCGTTGCGCTGGTGTATGGGGAATCGGGAATGGGGAATGGGGAATCGGGAATGGGGAATGGGGAATCGGGAATGGATGTGTTGAGGGCAGAGGCGAGAAAAATAGCGGACACGGTGCGACTTCTTCCGGGCGACTGACACCTACCCCCTGGTGCACCACTGATCACTGATCGATCGGATCACATGCTCGACGACCGTTCGGAACGATTTCTCCGGCTGTATGAACCTCACAGGGATTCCCTGTGGCGATTCGTACGCAGCATGGTGCGCACGCACCACGAGGCCGAAGATGTGGTATCAGAAACGGTGCTGCAGACGCTGGAAGGTCTGCATCGTCTGCGGGACGACCAAGCCTTTGTGTCGTTCACCTTCACGATCGCCAGCCGGATCGTAAAGCGCAGTCGATGGCGACGCAGATTGTTCGGAGAGTACGACGATGAAGCGATCGCTGAACGCGCGTCGAACGTGCCCTTGCCGGACACCGGTGCCGATGTCGAGATCCTGCGGCAGGCCTTGCAGCGCCTGCCGGCCAAGACCCGCGAAGCCCTGGTGATGTTCGAGATCAACGGCTTCAGTCTGGAAGAGATCCGTGCGGTGCAGGGAGGAACGCTTTCGGGCGTGAAATCCCGACTCGTGCGTGGCCGAGCTACGCTGGCCCGCCTTCTTGATGTAGAGCCCCTTGAAACGGGGCTTGCCAGTCGGACTCCTGAGTCCAGGAGGACCGCCCCCCTTGTCCAACAACACACGGTACTGTGATGGCAGCTGAACGACGATCCCTGAAAGACTACCTCGACGCGGCGCGGGCTGAACACTCGCCGTTCACGGCAGAGGATACGGCGCAGATCGTTTACGAGGCCGCCGTACCCGGTGCCGCGAGGAGTACCCGTATGTCCCCTACGCTTCTAGCCACGTCCGCAGCCGCGTTGATCATTGCTGCCGGCGTTACCGTCAAGGTCATTCACGAGACCGACAAGAAGCCGCAGATCGCGGCTTCAACCACGTCCATCACCACACCGCCGTCCCATCGCCCGCCCGCACCGTCCCATCGCGACTCGGACGATGGATCCTCCACGCTCACCACCGTGGTGGCCGACGGCGGTGATGATGGATCGAAACGACAACGCACCATGCGAGTATCGGTGGTGGATGACCGCGGCGAAACAACGTCATCCGACCTGATGTTCATGGCATTGAATGCCGACGACGACATCTTCCGTTCACTGGGCTTGGAGGCAACCGCTGTACAGGCCATCTGCAAGAATCTGGCCGGCGCGGATAGCGTCACCAACTGCTCGTTCGATCAACCAGAGCCCCAGATGCGAGTGTGCGTGTTCAAGGATGGATCCACGGACGAAGTGGTGTTCATGGACCGACCGGGACCGATGCCGGTGATGTTCACTACGTCCGATGGCAAGGGGCGCGTGGTTGCGTCACAATTCAACCGCACGGCAGATCCCAACAAGTTGGTCCCCGTTGCCACCCCCGGCTGCGGCAGCACCATGCTGATGTGGTTCGAACCCACCGAAGAGTTCGTGCTCTCCATGCCCGACTCCCTTTCATCGGAGCTGGAGCAGGTGATCGACATGGAGGTCCGCATCACGTCCAAAGACGGCAAGACCAGCGTTCTGGCCCGCACACGCACTCCGGATTCCTCAGCGACGGTGATCCGAAGCTTCGACACAACGCCGGATTCCCTGTTCTCCGATGCCAACATGAACCTCCTGAAGGAGCTCGGTCAAGGGGCGTTCGACATTCAAAAGATGCTGACAGAGATCCCGGCCCTGGGCGACACCCTGAATTGTCGGCCTATGGTGCACATCGATACGGTCCGTCAGGATCGCCGAGCGATCATCCGGTTTCGCACGGACGGAACCGACGACATCAAGCAGATGGAGCTCGAACTGCAGTCGATCGGAAAAGACCTGAAAGATTTTGAGATCGACATGGACGACCTGAACAAGAACATGGAGGTGCTTCGCAACGACCTACAGCATCTGGAACTGCAGATCCACATGGATCGAGACAGCGTCAAGGTGCGGAAGATGCAATGGCAGCGTGCTCCGAACATTCACCGTCGGGTGATCGTGCTGTCGTCCAATGGACGTCGAAGCAAGCCCCCTACCGTCCCTTCGATGCAGCCGATGATGCTGCAGGAGAGTCGATTCGCCGAAGGCGCTGTGCTGAATACGTCCGTGTTTCCGAACCCGACGGCCGACGGCGGTGCGACGATCGGATTCGAGCTTGCCGAACCGCGTGCCCTTACCGTGGAGCTGCTCAACCTGAACGGCGAGCGCGTGTTGGAACTTGCCCGTAACGTATCCCGCTCCAGCGGGAATGGTCAGCTGGCGTTCGCGTTGAACGGTGTTGCTCCTGGGATGTACCTGGTGTCGCTTACCACAGATCGCGGAGAACGGGCCGTGCAACGGTTGATCGTGGAGTGATCAGAAGGTGGCGGACGAGATGGTGACCCGCCATTGCGGTGTGTCCACTTGCGACAACCGGGCATTCACGTCCAGCCGGAAGAAGAGCAGTAGACGATTGATCCCGAGTCCCACTTCGTAGTAGACACGTTCTCGGGAGGTGTCGGTAGTAGGAAGATCGGTCCGCGTATACGCCAGTGTGCGCGGACCGAATTGCGTCCACCCTACACTGCCGAACGTAATGAACTCGATGCCGAACGACGCGATATTGGGAATGCGCAACAGACCGGGGATCACTTCGCCCCAGTTATGCGACAGGGAGAAGGTTGCATAGCGATCGCCATAGAATTCCTTCACGCCCATCACGCGGAAAGCGCTGCCGACAGCGATACCAGACACGGCCGACTCGAGAGAAAAGAATCTCTGGGGTGGCACATCACCCCACGTCCACCCAACACTGGCAGCAAGATCCAACGTGAACAACGGCCAGGTTCGGGTGCGCAGAAAGCCGGTCGCTTCCATGCGTGAGAAGCTGAAGTCCGTAGCCAGGATCGCCGGGTTGGCATGCTCGGCATACAGGAACATTCCCGTGCGCCCGATCGAGCGCTCCGGGCGATAGTTCAGGAAGAGTTCCGCGCCAATACTCTGCAAAGCCCCTTGCATGGCTTGTGGCTGTGGACGATCCGAGGCACCCGATGTAAAGAGAGACCAAGTATCGATGGACTGCACGGCGAAATGACGCTCCGAGCGCACGAACGAACGGATCGTGTTGGGCCTGCCAAACCGGCCGGCACGAAGAAAACGCAGCTGTCCCCAGGCATACGTTACACCCGCTTCCCAACCGTCGGCCTGGTAGTAGTCGCCGTAATCGTTGCCAAACAACAGCGTTGTTGCCGTGATCAACGACCGACGCACCAGGTTGGGATCATCCCGCCTCTTCAGCAACGAATACGTGCCGCCATCCACGCTCCAATGCTGGAGAGGGTCCAGGAACACCGTGCTGCCGATGCTGCCATACCACTGCTGATTGCCAAAACCATACCCGGCCGAGGCACGCAGCTCGACGATCGTGTCCGGACGGAACTGCAGACCCATGCCCAGGTAGGCGCCGTGGATGCGGTTGTAACGGAACACATCGTCCGTGGTGGTGAACGGCTCGCGATTCAGCCGCGTGATCACGGTAGCCAGCGGACCGAGGAATTGATTGAAGAAGGTGCTTTCCAGACTGTCGGGATCATCACGCAAACGCTGGATCTCTTCGTAGGCGTAGGCTTCTTCCGGACGTAACGGAAGCTTGAGGTTGTTCTGCCAGAACGCGGTGTCAAAGTCGTCTGCCATGGGGCTGATCTCCACACGGCGCTGCTCGAACACGTCGCTGGAGAATTCCGCGCCTACCTCGTAGTCGTAGCAGAACGTTGCCAGATCCACGTCCAACCGCGGCGAGAACACAAAGAGCAGGTCGGCCTTGAGTGAACTCGTAATGGACAAGGCTTCCGGCAAGATCATCCCCTCGACGTCGACGAACGTTTGCCGTATGGCCAGCGAGGCATCGAAGGGCAGGTTGACCGCAGCGTTCGGCTGAAGGCGCACTTCCAGTGGACGCGCTTCGGTCTGATCGACAAAGATGGTTCCATAGAACGCCTTGAAACCGTCCGTTCGAGGTCGTACCAGGATCTCTGCAACGGGCTCTTCTTCTGCCGTCCGCAGCAGGAATTCATAGTCGTCCAGTGCATCCGGATGGAAGGGCGTCTCGATCACCTCTCCCAGCACCGAGAGCTCGTCGTCAAAGACGTTCAGGTTGGTTCCGAAGGCCACAAAGTTGGCTTGTGCCGGAATGTTCGCGGTCTGACGGCGCTGCAGGATCTCGTTGAAATATCGATCCGGCACCTGCACGTATCCGCGGGAGTACGACTCCAGGATCGAGAACACTGTCGAGTCTCCCATACCCGTACTGCGCATGGCCGTGGCCGTGTCGGTGATCGCCACGAACTTGGTATACAGCATGTAGGTGTACCGCTGCAGCGCTGTGCGCTGACGTTCCTTGCGTTCCAGCACGCGGCGCATGATCCGCGTTCCCGGATCTTCGCTCATCACTACCACCGTACGCGTGCGAACGGCCTGCTCGGACAACACCACGTCGATGCTGGTATCGGCAAGAGGCAGACGGTATTCAAGGCTGCGATATCCGACAAGCGAAAACGCCAGGCGGAGACTGCCGGAGTCTCGAACCGCCTTCAGGTGATCGGCCGCGATCTGCAGAACGAAGCCGCCATTCTTGTCGGAGACGGTTCCCGACCGCGTACCGAGCGCCCTGATCGTCACGAATCGCAGTGGTTCGCCCGAAGCGCTGTCTCGCACCGTGCCGCTGATCCGCACACCGGCCTGGGCGTAGCCCGCCACAGCCGACCCCATGATCAGCAACAGGTAGAGCAGTGTTCGCCGCAGCATCGCCGGCACCCTATCGCTTGCGCAGGACGATCTCCGCTTCTTCCTGGGCATCCACCAGTGCCTCATCCACCGTTCTGTCGCCCAAGAGCACTTTGACGACAGCGTCCTCCACGATGGCTTCCAGATCCAGCCACTGTGGATGCACGGGCGTCATCCGCGCATGTTCCAACTGCCGAGCGAACACGGCTTTCATCGGGTCTTTCAACAGGGAGGGGGCTTGGTAGGCGCTTCGATCGGCCGGGAAGCCCGCTTCGGGGATCTGCTCGCACATACGGAGCGCCTGCTCCGGAGCTGTAAGGAACTGCACCAACTCGCGCGCACGCTGGGTGTTGCCGGTCTTGGCATTCACTGCCAGGTACTCGCCACCGGCGAAGGACACGCCGGGTTGACCGTTGAGACCGGGCATCAGGATGGCTTCGACCTTCAGGTTGGGTGTTGCAGCGATCTTGGGCAGTAACCAGGAGCCGGAGTTCCAGAAGGCGATCTTCCCCTGCAGGAAGGCAGCATCGAGTTGACGCTGGGTTTCGATCATCCCCGTCCGAGCCAGGTCGGCATACATCTGCAGGGCCTTGCGATTGGCATCGGCGTTCAGCACCACGTCTCCCGTACGGGTGACCACCGCACCGTCCCAGCCGCCGGCCGAAGCCCCTTGCGAGCCATAGGTCCACATCAAGGGCAGGATCTTCTTGTACAGGCGATGAGCATCGGCACCGTTGGCACCATAGCCGTAGGCGCCACTGCCGAAGACCATTTCGGCGGCGCGATACAGGTCGTCCAGCGTGGTGATCTCGCCGCTCCAGCCGGCTTTGTCCAGCAGGGTCCGGTTCACGAACATCACCCGCGTGTCCACCGTCCACGGATAGGCATACATGCGGCCTCGCCACATGCCCGGCTCCAGAGTGTAAGGCACAAAGCGGCCAACGGAAGCGCTGTCCATCGGCAGGTCCATCAGTACGCCGGCACTGGAGAACTGGGCCACCCAGTCGCTGCCCAGTTCGATCACATCCGGTGCCGACCCGGAATTGAAGGCCGCCTGGAGTTTGGCCTTGCCGTCGTTCCAGGACAATTCCGTGAGCTCCACGGTCACACCGGTCTGCTGTTCGTAGGCATGGATCAATTCCTGCAGTGCTTTGCGCTGACCCGGCTCACTCCAGAAATGCCAGAATCGGATGGTTCCACCGTCCCGTTCTTCGGCACCCGGCTCGCCGCAGGACGCCAGCAGCAGCACGGCTACGAAGGGGGCTAGTCGAACAAGGATCGTCGGGCGGGGCATAGAGGGCCTGATAAGTGGAGCGATGTGCGAAGTTACGACCCTCCCGAATTGTCCGTTGCGAGCCATGTCCGTAGTTTTGATCCCGTCCGATTCCTTCCGTCTCGCGACACTACCCTTTTCATCCATCGCCTCCGGGGGATCGAGGTGCCGAAGTCGTCGAAGTACATCTTTATTACGGGCGGGGTTCTCTCCTCATTGGGGAAGGGTATCGCCTCCGCTTCCATTGGCCTGCTGCTGAAGCAGCGCGGCTACAGCGTGACCATTCAGAAGTTCGACCCGTACATCAACGTCGACCCGGGGACGATGAATCCGTTCCAGCACGGCGAAGTGTACGTTACCGAGGACGGTGCCGAGACCGACCTGGACCTTGGTCACTACGAACGGTACCTGGACGTGAACATGTCCAAGGCCAACAACGCCACGGCCGGACAGGTGTACTATGATGTGCTGACGCGCGAACGTAAAGGTGAATACCTTGGCAAGACCGTCCAGGTAGTGCCGCATATCACCGACGAGATCAAGCGACGGATGCGGACGTTCGATGGCAAGGTAGACGTGGTGATCACCGAGATCGGTGGGACCGTGGGCGACATTGAGTCGCTCCCCTTCCTCGAGGCTGTGCGCCAGTTGAGCCTGGACCTCGGACAGGGCAATGCCCTGAAGGTCCACCTAACCTACGTTCCCTACATCCGTAGTGCCGGCGAACTCAAGACCAAGCCTACGCAGCACTCGGTCAAGGCTCTGATGGAGCACGGGATCATGCCCGACGTGTTGCTCTGCCGGGCCGAGATGCCGTTGGACGATGAGATCCGCGCCAAGATCGGGCTATTCTGTAACGTCGAGGTCCGCTCCGTGATCGAAGCGCTCGATGCTGAAACGATCTACGAAGTGCCGATGATGTTCGCCAAGCGCGGACTGGACACGATCATCGCCGAGAAACTGCATCTGCGCAAACACGATGGCGACCTGGAGACGTGGTCGAAATTCGTGCGTCACATCAAAGCCCCTTCCAAGAAGGTCACGATCGCCTTGGTGGGCAAGTATGTAAAGTACCGCGACAGCTACAAGAGCATCTCTGAAGCCTTTGTGCATGCCGGTGCCATCAACAATGCCGAGGTCGACATCCGCTGGATCGACTCCGAGCGATTGAAGCCGGAGAACATCAAGGAAAAACTGAAGGGCGTGGACGGTGTGCTGGTAGCACCGGGCTTCGGTTCTCGTGGCATTGAGGGCAAGATCGCTGCGATCAAGTATGTCCGCGAGCGCGGCATCCCCTTCTTCGGCATCTGCCTTGGCATGCAGTGCGCCGTGATCGAGTTTGCGCGCAATGTGGCCGGTATGGCCGACGCGAATTCTTCGGAGTTCAAGAAGACCACGCACAATGTGATCGATCTGATGCCGGACCAGCAAGGCGTGGTCGACAAAGGCGGCACCATGCGTCTCGGATCCTATCCGTGTGTGCTCACGCCTCGCTCGAAAGCCGCTGCTGCCTACCGATCCGAGCGGATCACCGAGCGGCACCGTCATCGCTACGAGTTCAACAATGCGTTTCGTGAACAACTGACGAAGGCCGGTCTTCGGTTGAGTGGTACGTCGCCGGACGGACGACTGGTAGAGATCGTCGAACTCAAGGACCATCCCTGGTTCGTAGGCGTGCAGTTCCACCCGGAACTCAAGAGTCGAGCCGTTACGGGCCACCCGTTGTTCGTGGACTTCGTCAAGGCCGCTGTCAAGCATGCCAAGTCGGGTAAGCAACGGCCCACGTCGCGGAAGCGGGTATGACGCTGCAGATCCTTCTCATCGAACACCAGGCGGCCGACGGGTTGTATCCCTTCACGTCCACGCACTGTTCATGGGAGGTTCGAACGGGCGCTTTCACCATCCTTGAGCGATGGGTGCAGGCGGTGCCACAGGCCCACGTAACGGTGCACTCGCATCGCGAAATGCATCTGGCATCGTTCCTGGAGCGGTACCCCCACATCGCCCCTTTCCAGCAGGCACCAACCCTGATCGTGTCGGGCCATGTCCTGGCATCACCCTCTGTGATGCAGCAACTGGCCGACACCTGCGCTGCCAGCGATCAACCGATCATCCTGTTCTGTGGCGGCAACGCTGTTGGTGCGTTTCTGCCCAACGGCGTTGCCGATCCGCGCGACGCTCGGGTCCAGCTGGACGCACTGGACGTGGATCAATGCCGAACGATCGAGATCTCGGGTCATCTGCTGAATCGTTTGTGGCAGGCTCTGGATCACATCGACACATCCATCGGCTGGGACGCTGCTCTGATCGGAACCCACGTGCATCCAACGGCTACGATCCATCCTTCGGCGGTGATCGACGAGTCGCATGGTCCGGTCCTGATCCTGGAGGGGGCTCATGTTGGCGCTCACACAGTGCTGACCGGCCCGGTGGTGGTTGGCGAGCGTTCGACGGTAAAGCCCTTCACCTCTCTGGAGCACACCGTTCTGGGTCCGGTCTGCAAGGCAGCAGGCGAAGTCACATCGACCATCCTGCAGGGCTACGCCAACAAACAGCACGACGGATTCGTTGGACACAGCTACCTGAACGAGTGGACCAACCTCGGCGCCGGTACGGTCACCAGTAATCTGAAGAACACCTACGGCCACATCCAGGCGCATCTTCCTTGGGGCGTCGAAGACACCCAGCGCATGTTCGTGGGCCTGTTGATGGGTGCCCACAGCAAGTCCGGCATCGGCACGCGGTTCACCACCGGTACGGTGTGCGGTATCAGTTCCAATGCCGTCTACGAAGGCATCACGCCGGCGGCGATCCCCTCGTTCTGGTGGGCTCCGACGGATCAGTCTTATCAGATCGACAAAGCCATCGCGGTTGCCCGCACGGTGATGGCTCGTCGCATGGTCGACCTCGGACCGGCTACCGAAGCCCTGCTGCGGCACGAGTCAGGCGCATCATGACAAGCCCCCTGCATATCTGGATCACCGGTGCCAGCCGCGGTATCGGCGCCTCGATCGCCGCCGTGCTGACTGAGCAGGGTCATCACGTTACGCTCAGTGGACGCAACGATGCCTCACTGCAGCAGATCAGCGGTCTTCTTGAAGGGGGCTCTACCGCCGCCATCGTCTGTGATGTTGCCGACGAGGCCAGCGTGGCCAATGCTCACACGGCCGCTGTAGATCGCTTCGGACCGGTGGACGTGCTGATCAACAATGCCGGCATCGGCGTGTGGAAGGATCTGGCGCACATGTCCACCGAGGAGTTCGACGATCAGATCGCCATCAACCTGCGTGGCACGTTCCTGTGCTGCCGGACCGTGATCGGCCCCATGATCGAACGCCGCCGCGGCATGATCGTCACGATCAACTCCATTGCCAGCATCACGAACTATCCGGGCAACACCGCCTATGGTGCCTCCAAAGCCGGATCCCTGGCGCTCACGCGCTCGTTGCGCGAAGAGGTCCGCGACCATGGTGTGAAGGTCTGCGACGTGATCGTGGGAGCCACGAAGACCGACATCTGGCATCCCGATGCTCGCGAAGAGTTCGGTGAACGCATGATGCACTCGGGCGACGTAGCCAGTGTGGTGGGTACCCTGATCTCCGGCTTCGACAATCCCCGCTCCCATATCGAAGAAGTGGTGGTGCGCCCGCAGAGAGGCGATCTGTAAGGGCGCGGGGCGAGGGGCGCGGGGCGAGGGGCGAGGGACGAAGAGCGAGGGGCGAGGGGCGAAGGGCGAAGGGCGAGGGACGAGTTGTATTTTTGAGGAATTGCTCGTTCACCACGACTCGGAACCTCCATGTCTCGACTTGCCCTTGGCTTGGTCCTTCTCTTGACGCCTGTTTTCCTGCTTGCGCAGACCCCGTACAGCCACGGCGATCCCACGCCGGATGAACAGTACATGCTGGAGTTGATCAACCGTGCTCGCGCAACACCGGCCGAAGAAGGTATCCGACTGATGGACACCCAGGACTCGCGCGTTCAGGCGGCCTATCAGTTCTTCAACATCAACAAGGAAGCCACCAAGGCGGCCTTCACCACGTATCCGTCGCGCCCACCGCTGGCCTTTCACCCGGACCTGATGACCGCTGCCCGGGATCACACGGCCGACATGGTGGCCAAGAATTTTCAAGGGCACTTCGGGAGTGATGGTAGCACGTTGCAGCAGCGCTATCAGCGCGTAGGATACCAGAGCATGGGCATGTACGGCGAGAACGTGTCGGCCTACAGCGAGTCCGTCTGGTACGGACATTGCGGCCTGAACGTGGACTGGGGCGAGCAGAATCAAAAGGATCTCGGCCACCGCCGCAACCTGATGAACTTCGACACACAGGTGTACACCGAGATCGGCATCGGCATCACCAGAACCAGCGGCGGTTTGCAGACCGGCACCGTGGGGCCGTTCGTGATCACGCAGGACTTTGGTGTCCGCAACGTGAAGTACATCACCGGCGTGGTCTATGAAGACAAGAACAACAACGACTTCTACGACGTAGGCGAAGGCATGGCCGGAGTGCGCATCGATGCGTCCAACGGACAGTACTATGCCATCACCTCCACGTCCGGCGGATACGCTATCCCCTACTCCGGTTCGGGCCAGGTCACGGTAACGGCATCGGGAGGGGGCTTGAGTGTACCGATCCCGGTTGCAATACTGATCGGATCGGAGAGCGTGAAGCTCGATTTCTCCCCATCGGCAGAACCGCCGGGCGTGGCTACGCTGAAAGTACCCGCCAATGGGACGCTGGACCTCCCCACCTTCCGCATCCTGTTTGACTGGGACCCCATCTCGTTCGCTACGCAGTACGAATTCCAGCTGTCTACCAGCCCACAGTTCACCACGTTGGTGCATACCAGCACCGAGAGCACCACGGGAGAGGAATACACCGTGGATGCCTGCGATCGAACCTACTACTGGCGCGTGCGAGGCGTGAACGACGTAGCGCCAGGTCCGTGGTCGGCGGTGTGGACGTTCAAGGTCAGCGGACGTCGTCTGGATCCTCCGACGCTGCTGTCGCCGCTGAACCAGACCACCGTGGATCAGAATGGCTCCGTAGCGTTCAGCTGGGCACCGGTTCCCAACGCCACGCTGTACACGTTGAAACTGGCGAGGGCCAACTTCCAACCGCTGCTCGATACCGTGGTGGCCGGCACGTCGGTCGACATCCCACTCAGCAGGATCGGAGCGGCTTCGTCGTTCCGTTGGACCGTATCAACCAAGGATATCTGCCAATGGGGTATGGACGGCACGTCGCAATTAGTGGATCTCACGGTTACTTCCGTTGACGAAGGTGCACCTGCGATCGCTCTTTCGGTGGCTCCACACCCGGCAACCTCGCTCTCGACCATCCAGTTCCAGACGGACGTTTCCGGTACCTACCGGTTAGGCCTCATTGATGCCGCGGGATCGGAGATCGTAACGCGAATCATCAGCTTGGATGCTGGTTCACAGTCCGTGGCAGGATTGTTCAGCGGAGTGGCTGCCGGAGCCTACGTGGTTGTGATCGAAGGGCCGCAGGCTATTCGGCGTTTCTCGGTCATTGTTTGGGACTAGCGTCTAGCGTTTAGCGACTGGGGTTTTGCATTGGGCTTCTAAACGCTAGACGCTAGACGCCAGGCGCTAGACGCTAGACGCTAGACGCTAGGCGCTAGGCGCTAAACGCTACACAAGCGTATAGAAGTCCCCACCATTGTCGGTGTGAATGTGCAGCACACCGGCGCGGACGAGTTTGACCAGGATCTGTGAAGCTCGGCGCTTGGAGATGTTCACCAAGCGAGCAAAGTCGTTCACCGTGGCCTTGCCGTACCGTTCCAGGTAGGTGAACAGACGGCGTTCCCGATCGCCGATGGAGAGCGTGATCGGTGGTGCATCCGGATTCTGTCCGGCAAGGATCTTGGTCATCTCCTTGGAAGCCGTAACGCTGTTCTCTCCTTGACGAATGAAGGCCTTGCGTTCGTGAGGACGCTCGGTAGGGTCGTCCGAGATCAGGCGATGGGGCTTGCGAGCACTGTTGGGGATGTGTACCACCACCACGTCCAGGAATTCGATCTCCACGATCTCGGTCTCCAGATCGAGGTCGGGCGTGATGTAGTGGCGAGCGACCTCTACGAGTTCCACGATCTCCTTCTCGGACTGTACGCCAACGATCGCTCCATCGTCATCGACACCGATGATCAGATAGCCCCCTGCCGTATTGGCGAACGCAATGATCTCCCGGGCGAACTTTTCCGCCGAGGTGAACTTGCGTTTGAATTCGACCGTTGATGATTCGCCACCCGCGATCAGATCGCGGAGTTCATGGCGCTTCATTGGCTGATGGCGAATCTCCACGATCCTTTCGGGACCCACCATTGTGAGGGATTGTAGCCGGGGCGGGTCAAAGAATAATTCACGTTCTGAAGACGTTTGTTGTACACGCTCGGATACAGCGGCATCCAGAGGAACGTATAGGGTTGTTCGTCCACCACGATACGCTGGAACTCCTTCATCAGAGCGATCCGCTTGGGCTCGTCGAACTCCAGGCGGTTCTGTTCGATCAGCTGATCGGCACGAGCATTCGTAAAGCTGGTATAGTTCGAACCATTGTTCGAGGCTTGCGTGGAGTGCCAGAGTTGATATGGGTCGGTCGGGATCGGGTCATTGACCCACGATCCGATGTAGGCGTCGAAATTGCGAGTACGAAGATTCTCCAAGAACACGGACCACTCCAGCTTCTGGATCTCGGCGGCGATACCTACTTTCTTGAGCTCGTCACTCAAGATCAGCATGATCTGCTCGCGCTGCTCATTGCCGGAGTTGAGTAGGAACTTGAATCGGAAGTCGACCTTGCGTCCATCGACCATCTTGTCCAGGATCCCATCAGCATCGGTATCCTTCCAGCCGGCTTCCGCAAGGAGTGCCCTCGACGCCGCCGGATCATAGGTGATGGCCGGGATCGTGGCATCATATTCTTTCAGTCCGGGATAGACCGGCGAGTTCGTGGGTTCCGCCAACCCGCGCACCACCTGTTGGATCAAGGCGTCACGGTCGACCAGGTGACTCAAGGCACGGCGCACGCGTTTATCGGCAAAGACCGGTTTGCGTGTATTCCAGCCGATGTAGGTGTAGACCAGGTTCCTGTACGGTCGCTTCGCCAGGTGAGTCATCGACGTGGTGTCGATCTCTTCGGTGAACTTCGGAGCCGGCACGAACTCCATGAAGTCGAGCTCCTGATTCTTCAGCGCTACAACCGCCGTATTACGGTCGTTCACAACCTTGAAGATCAGCTTTTCGGGATGGCCAGGATCGGACTTGTCGTTGCCGGCATTCCACCACTTGGGGTTACGCTTCAGGATCACGGCCTGACCCGTATTCCAGGAATCGTACACGTAGGGTCCGGAGCCCACGTTGTTGGTCACGCTTAGCTTCACATCGGCCGAATTGAACCAGTCGGCGAAGGCCTTCATGGCGGGATTCCGTTCTGCCGCTGCTACATCGTTGGTCTGCGGGATCGTGTACTTGTCGGTAAGCCCCTTGGGATCGAGGTGTTTCTTGGACATCACCCACATCTGACCTAACTGAAACTCGGCCAGGAAGTACGGCCTCAGCATATGGATGGTAAACGTGTGATCATCTACCACTTCGATGTCCTTCATGTCCAGGTAGTAGTTCCGCAGCGGGGCTGCATCGATCACGAGTGGGTTCTTGGTTGCTTTGAAGCTGAAGACCACGTCGTTCACTGTGAGCGGAGTACCATCGCTGAACACCACGTCCTTGCGCAACGTGAAGGTATAGGACAGATGATCCTC
>JANJTN010000176.1 GCA_024711065.1 bacterium | reverse complement strand
GTCTATAACCACTACAAGCGCATCCAGGCCGAAGACCTGGTAAGCCCCTTCGACGATGTGGAGATCGAAAAGAGCAACATTCTGCTTCTCGGTCCCACCGGAACGGGTAAGACACTACTTGCGCAGACCCTGGCGCGCATCCTGGATGTGCCGTTCGCGATCGCCGACGCCACCACTCTGACCGAAGCCGGGTACGTGGGCGACGACGTAGAATCGATCATCGTGAACCTGCTGCAGAACGCGGACTACAACGTAGAGCGGGCCGAGCGGGGGATCATCTATGTGGACGAGATCGACAAGCTCACTCGCAAGAGCGATTCGGCGTCGATCACCCGAGACGTATCGGGCGAAGGCGTACAGCAAGGCTTGCTCAAGATGCTCGAAGGCACCGTGGCCGGCATCCCTCCCAAGGGCGGCCGCAAGCACCCGGAGCAGCCGTTGATCTACGTGAACACGCGCAACATCCTGTTCATTTGCGGCGGCGCGTTCGATGGTCTCGAGAAGATCATCGCCCGCCGATTGCGCCCATCCACCATCGGCTTCACGGCCGGTACCGCGGCAACACTCGAAGAGACGAGCGAAATGCTCAGCCACGTCGAGCCGGACGACCTGATCAAGTTCGGCTTCATCCCGGAGTTCATCGGCCGCCTACCGGTGGTTACGGCGCTGGACCCGTTGAGCGATGAAGCTATGCTGGACATTCTGACCAGTCCCAGAAATGCCCTGGTGAAGCAGTATCAGAAGCTGCTCCTGCTAGAGGGCATCCAACTGGAGTTCGACGCCGATGCCCTGCGCGCCATCGTAACGCGCGCCAAGGCTCGAAAGACTGGGGCAAGGGGCTTGCGCGGGGTGATGGAAGAAGTGATGAACCCTATCATGTACGACCTACCCGACCAGAGCAACGTTCGCAGTTGCCGCATCACTCTGGATGTGGTATCGCATGGCGCCGACCCCATCCTGGAAGTGGTAGACACGTCGGCACACCTTTCTACGCAACACCGCGCCGGCGCATAACCGCGTGGCCGTTGGTTGTGGTCAGCGTTTCGACAACGTGAACGACACTGGTACGTAGATCCAACACGACACTGCTTTGCCATTCTGCTTCCCGGGCATGAATCGGGCTGCTCGCACGCCATTGATCGCTGCTTGATCCAGCTTGGCATTGGTTGAGCGGAAAACCTCGACGCGCCCGACGGATCCGTCCTGTTTGACCAGGGCTTTCACGATAACCTGGCCCTCGATCCCATTGCGGCGAGCCATCTCCGGATACACGATGGCATGGCGCAGTGCTTCCAAGTCGATTTGCGGGTCGATCTCCACATACTCAAATACCGCATCGTCTGCCGGTGACTCGTGATCGACGGCGGCAACGTCCACACTGCCGAATCGACCTCGCGCCGGACCGTTGGTTTGGCCACCGCGCCCGTCGAGCAATCCCGGGTCCTGTGGATCAAAGATGTTCCCTCCAAGTCCGGGATCCTCAACAGGAATCGGGACAGCCATCTTCAGGGTTTGTGGTGGCTGCGTACTGGCCACTTCGACCGTGGCCGAGGCACCTTCACCGCTACCGGTACTTACCCCAGTCTGTCGGACCGCCGGAGGGGTGGTCCGGAGACTGAACGTCTGCACGGCATGAACCGTCGCCATGCGTACCTGTACAAGGTCTATACGCGGCTGCACACCAAGGTACACAAGGAGCAACAGGAGTACCAGGGCGGTGGTCGTCCCAAACCCCTTGAACGCCTCAGGGTTCAGGTGAAACGTGCTCTTGGCAGTGTATGCACGGGCAGACATGGCAACACCTCTCGATCAATGGGGTACATGATCGAGAGGTGTCGAACGCGAAAAGGGTTACAGGCTTATCGAACGACCACCATCGGCTGAACCACCTGTCCGTGGTCGCCTGATAGTCGCACCAGGTAGGTACCGCTTGGCAGCGCCGTCGCATTGAACGGATGGTCGTACGTACCGGCGCTCCGGGTTCCACTCGCAAGTGTTGCTACGTGCAGTCCGAGGTGATCGAAGATGTCCAGTTGCACGGTGGAGGTGGTCTTGAGCGTATACCGGATCTCGGCAGAGGAATGCACCGGGTTCGGGGCTACGCGGTGGAGTTCCATGTGATCGTTCGTCGAAGCTTGTTCCGGCACCGACGTCGTACCGGCCTTGATCACTCGTACAGTTGAGAATTCGCCGAACAGGATCTGCTGGATCTCTGTGGCGCTGGCGCCGAACCACTGTTCAAGCACGCTGGCATAGATCTGACGGAAGTCGAACTGGATCTTCAGATTCTCCCTGTCCAGATCTTCCAGATCGGGGCTGACGCCCGTCACACCATCCTGCACCGGGGTACCAAAGAAGAACATGGGTGCAGCCGTACCGTGATCGGTACCGAAGCTGAGGTTGGAGTACGGACGTCGACCGAATTCCGAGAACGTCATGGTGACAACGCGGTCGTCCACCCTGTGGGCTTCCAGGTCTCGCTGGAAACTCATTACGGCATCATTCACCAGCTTCAGAAGTCCGGCATGCGCACCGATGGTGGGATCGGCTTCGTCCACCTGAGCCGCATGCGTGTCAAAGCCCCCTAACTGCACCACATAGGCGCGCGTCTTGAGTCCGCCGGCGATCAGCCGTGCCACGATCTGAAGCTGTGCCGCCAGCTGATTGGCTTCGGGATACTCCACCAGGTTCGTGGCCTTGTCGGCCGCGGCTTTGATCACTGCGGAATACTCCAGGGACTTGACCTGGACCTCACGGACATACTCCACATTCTCACGGGCATAGGACGTAAGCGGCAGATCAGAGCCTGGAGTATCCGTTCCATTCACCAGCTGATAGAACGTTTCCGGATCCTGCAGTGCCATGCCCATCTGCTGACTCTCCGGACCCATCAAGAGCAGACTTACGATCGCCGACATCTGAATGGCCACCGGATCGGGCATGGTGGTGTTCGGATAGCCGTCCGGATAGCCGGGATAGATGGTGCTAAGGTAGCGGCCAAGCCATCCTGACGGAAGTGAGACGTCCGAGGCTGATCCGCTCATCCAGATGTCGTTGGAACGGAAGTGCGACTGGTTCGGATTGGGGTAGTTCACGCCCTGGATCACACCCACCTTCTGCTCGGAATAAAGTTCGCCGAGGCTTTGCCAAGACGGATGGAACGCCGCATCGTCCGTGACCTTGATCGCGGCCGCTTCCGGGATGGCGATGTTGGACCGGATCTGCTGATACGTGTCGTACTGATCCAGTGGGATCACGGTGTTCAGTCCATCGTTACCGCCGTTAAGCTGGATCAGCACCAACACCCGGTCCGACTCTTCGGTGGTGTTGAAGAGACGCTGCAGACGCGGACCGTCGAAGGCCTTCATCGGCAGTCCGTTGAACAAGATGGGCAAGGTAACGGCACCGGCACCGGAACGCACGAGGAAGTCGCGCCGAGTGAGCCCCTTACCAGATCGGTTGAATGACATGGCTTCCTCCGTGTTAGACCAGTTGGAATTCAGCGAGACGGAACAGGTACCGGAACAGTCGATCGAGGTAGGTCTTCACGATCAGCCGGTTGGCCTGCGTTGGGTTGGCTGTATAGGCGTCCCAGATCGATGTCCACTCGTAGTAGCGCCCGCCGTCCATCAGCACCTCTTCGGCCAGGCGCATGCGCTGACTCTCCGTGAACGGAACGGCGAAGAACTGCGCATTCAGATCGTCGATCAACTGCAGGGCATCGCCCGGTGCCGAGAACTCGGTCACATAGGCCGGGCTATCCAGAATCGCGCGGTTGCCGTTGGCGCGATTGGCCAGCAGAAGGGCGTCTGACAGACCGTTGCGCAGCGGCAGTGTGGCAGAAGTGATCCAGACACGATCAAAGCCGGGTTGTTGATAGTACGCCTCCCAGCCTGCCACGCTCGGCGGCTCGAGGAGCGACATCTGCAAGCCGGCCATATAGGCCACGAAGTTCAGGAAGAATCGGTGGGCGAGCTGTGGATCCGTGGGTGTGGTCCACGTCGTGGTGCTCCGCATCAGGCCTACCAGGAAGTCGGCCGGACTGCCCAGCTGAGCGCCGATGATGTTGTCGGCAAAGAACCACTCGGATGACAGTAGCGTTTCCAGCACACCGCGTACCTCGAATCCATCGGCGCGGAACCTGTCGGCAAGGGGCTTGATCACATCGGTGCGCACCTGGTCGTCGATCACGCTGTCCACGAACCACCGATAGAACTTCTCGATCAGATACTCCGACGTCCGTTCCTGGGCGTAGATCATCGTGAGCAGATCGTCCAGCTCCTGATCACCGGCGGTGGCGCCGAATCGGCCCTGGATCACCGTATTGCCATAGCGTGGAGAGAACTGTTTGTTCGAAGAGTCGTGTTGGTTCTGCAGGAACACTACCGTGCCATCCCGCCGGTTCTCTCGCCACCCGGTGAGCACGCGGGCCGCGGCTCGAACATCCTCTTCGGTGTAATAGGTGTAGTCCCCTTCGCCCGCCACCGGCCCCTTACCGATGGTAAACAGTTCCTGCAGCTCACGAGCGTAATTCTCGTTGGGATTGCCAACGGTGTTCGTGTTTCCGTTCAAGTAGCGCAGCATGGCTGGCTCCAGGGTCACCCTTCGGGTAAGCGCCTTGAAGTTGCCAAGGCAGTTCTCGCGAAGGTGCGACAGCATGTTGAACGAGAAGAACGCGTTGTTCACGATCTCGGCTTCGGTGGCGTAGTGGTTGCTCCAGAAGAGCGTGAGCTTTTCGCGGATCGACACCGGCTGTTCGATCATCAGGCGCGTCCACCACGACCTGGTCACGGCGTTGTAGTAGTTCTGTCCACGCGTGGGATCGTATCCTTCACCACCATCCACCCACGAGAGACCTGTCTGAGGCTCTACAGGAGGTTCGGGAAGGGGCTGGTCAGCGAACAGCTGCGTGATCGTGGCTTCCAGGCCCTGGCTCACGGCATCAGCGATCTGTTGCGGTGTGGCCCCAAAGCAGGCCCTCCGCAGCAGATGGGCTGCCTGGCGATGTGTCCACGGTCCGGAATAGGTATCGAGTGCGGCCATAAAGTCTCCCTGGTCTTGTGACGGGGCGCTGAACGACGGTACAGAGGCAAGGTTTAATCGGATCGAGCCAGGAAATCCCGAGAGGCGACCCGGTTACGATGGCTGACACGGCACACGAAAGAACATCCCGCAACATAGCTTTGCGCCCATGAAGAATCGTGTGCTCGTTGCGCTCCTGTCCCTGCTCCTGTTCGCCCCGTTCCTTGGGGCCGTCCGTCTGTTCGACTGGGACGAGATCAACTTTGCCGAGGCGGCGCGCGAGATGATCGTAACGGGCGACTATCTGCACGTCCATATCGACTACGAGCCGTTCTACGAGAAGCCACCGCTGTTCATCTGGGCTCAGGTGCTCTCGATGAAGGCCTTCGGCGTGAACGAGTTTGCCGCTCGCTTCCCGAATGCTGTGGTCGGCATGATCACGATGGTCGTGATCTTCAGTATCGGTTCGCGGCTGCATGGTGAACGCCTGGGATGGCTATGGACGCTTGCCTACGCAGGGTCCCTGCTTCCCCACTTCTATTTCCGATCGGGGATCATCGACCCGATGTTCAACCTGTTCATCTTTCTGAGCGCCTGGTGGATGCTGCGATCTCTGCAGGGCGCATGGATGCGTTCGGCCGCGCTTGCCGGCATCTTTGCCGCGGCCGCTGTGATGACCAAGGGGCCGGTGGGTTTTGGCC
This sequence comes from bacterium, assembly GCA_024711065.1. Taxonomy (GTDB): domain Bacteria; phylum Bacteroidota; class Ignavibacteria; order Kapaibacteriales; family Kapaibacteriaceae; genus OLB6. The sequence continues at coordinate 13,122 of JANJTN010000176.1, read as the reverse complement.
TGGTGATGCTCACCGCCTCGGTCGGCTGGGTGTTCCTGCGGCGTTCCTATCGCCTGCCCTGGAAGCAGATCCTGGTGGCTTCCGGAGTTACGGTGGCACTCTCAAGCATCTGGTTCGTGGTGGACTATCTGCAGAATGGTCCCACGTTCGTGATGGAAAACCTGGCATATCAAGTACGCCTCCTCACCACGGGTGATGCCGGCCACGAACAACCGATCTGGTACCACCCGGTGGTGGTGTTCCTTGGCTGCTTCCCGGCGTCCATGCTGCTCTTCGGCGGCCTTCGTTCCCATACCACCGAGCAGCCGGATCAACGCGCCATGCGCATCTGGATGATCGTGCTGATGGCCGTCGTGCTGGTAGTGTTCTCGGTGGTCAAGACCAAGATCGTGCACTATTCTTCGATGACGTACCTGCCGCTCACCTACCTGGCTGCACTGTTCCTGGAGCGGTGGATCCGGGGCGAACAACGCTGGCGGTGGTGGAATACGGCTCTCACGATCGGTCTCGGATCGGTGTGGACGCTGCTCTCTTTTGGCGTCCTCTGGGCCTTCCAGCACAAGGACTGGCTGCTGGCCCTTCCCACCTTCCGCGATGCCTTTCTTCGCGAGGCCATTCAGCGCAACGTGTCGTGGCTGGGTCTGGAGCCCTACCTGGGTATCGTGATCGTTGTCGGTGCCATCACAGCGTGGCGATTGCGCCGCAAGGGGGCTCGCACGGCGTCGGTGGTTGCGCTGTTTGCCGGAACGCTGCTGTTCGTGGAACTCTTCCTGCCGGTGGTCGCTCCACGGATCGAGCCCTACACTCAGGGTGCTGCGCTGGACTTCTATCAGAGCCTCAAGGGCCGCGACGTGTACGTGAAGCCCCTTTCCATGCGTAGTTACGCTCACCTGTTCTATACCGACAAGCCCTTTCACTTGAGCGCTGCGGCACAGGGGGTCGAACGGGATCGGTGGGAGCCCCGGCTCCTGCGCAGCCGACTGGATCGTCCGGCCTACTTTGTCGTACGCATCCAGGATGCCGATCGGTGGCTGCGGCAGACGCAGCTACAGGAGATCCGTCGTGAAGGGGGCTATGTGATGTTGGAACGGTCGCGTCCAGACACGGCTTACTCCGCCGGGTCTGCCACGCCGTAGCCCGACAGATCGAACGACTCGTATCCGTTCTGGTCGGTCTTGAAGTGCACCTTTACCTGGAACGTACCCTGATTGGTTGGTTGGACGGCCACTTCGACCACGGCATTGGTTCCCGGCTGCACCACATAGGGCATGGGCGTCACGATCTTGGCGTTCGACTGATCCACGCGGGCATTGATCGTGATCGGGTGATCTCCCTGCACGGTGAACGTCACAAAACCCGAGATCCACTCTCCAACCTTCCCCTTGTTGAAAGGGATAAAGCTGCTGGAAAGCTGGAGTGGGCGCTGCACATCGGCCACCAGATTCAGGATCCGCGCCGGACCCTTTGGGTCGTTGCTTTGCACGGTGATCACTTTGTGGATCGGACCGTTGGCCAGAGGAAGATTCAGCGTCACACTGATCTGCGTCTCCTCACCCGGCGCGAGTGTGTCCTTCTCGATCGGCGCTGACGTACAACCGCATCCAGGGCGGACCTCGGAGATCCGAAGGGTTTCGGTTCCAACGTTCTTCAGCTTCACATCGGCATAGACCTTCGCGGTCTCACCGAGCGGAGCATCCGGTACCACCACGCCCCAGTCGACAGAATCCTGCATCTCCAGACGAGGCTGGGCAACGGCCGCGATGGCCCCGCAAAGGACCAGAAGGCTGGTCATGATCAAGTGTCGCATCGTGGTCCTTTCGGTACTGGGTTCGATCCCTCTCGGCCTCAAAATTCGGTAACTTTTCACGTTATGTCCACCGCTACCTGTCCCATCTGTGCCGAAGGCACACTGTCTGCCTTCCGCGTTGGGCGCACACCCATGCTACGATGCGATCGGTGTATGGCAGTGGTTACGCCGCCAGAGCGGCGAGCTACGACCCAGACGCACTACTATGAGGGCGAGTATACACTGACCCACACGGTACGCGCCGATACCGAGATGCATCGATACTTCCGATATCCGGAGTATGCACGGCTGATCTCCGAAGTGTTGTCTACCGGTATCTCCAAGGGCACGTGGCTAGACATTGGCTGCGACCATGGGTTCTTTCTCGACGATGTGCGACGCTACGGCTTTACCGTGCTTGGCGTAGAGCCCTCCGTCTCGGCACGAGGTTACGCGCGATCCATTGGCCTGCCGGTGTCGGCTTCCATCAGCGAGATCGATCAACCATGCGACGTGATCTCGATGTGGCACGTCCTGGAACACATCGACGAGCCCCTTGCCGTTCTCACGGATCTGCACAGCCGACTGAGGACCAACGGTCTGCTCTGTGTGCGCGTGCCGGATGCTTCGGGATTCTGGTCCCGACTCCTGGCCGATCGCTGGATCTGGTTCCAGCCACATCACCACGTGGTCCACTACACCCCAGCACTCCTGCGAAGTGTGGTCGAACGTGCCGGCTTTTCAGTACTCGAGCTTCGCCGGCAACGACCGAACGACCGGCTGACCAAGGCCGCGTATCGTTTGAGTGCTCGTGTGTTCTCGCAAACACTTGGGCGTGCAACACCTTCGCTGCGTGATCGTCTGGCACGGGCGTACCAGGACCTAACCGGACAAGAACTACTGCTCATCGCGCGAAAGTCATGACCCTACAGCATCTTATCGTCGCTACGCTCACCCTTCTGACCTTCACGGCCCCCGTGGTGGACGAGGCCGGATCCAACGAACTGCATCGAGCAGCCGCCAAGGCCCGTGCTCGCGGCGTGGATAGCGCCTTCCTGGCCAAGATGATGGCCGCTCCGGATGCCGGATTTGTTGCCAAGACCGTCCGCATCAACGTGACGAATTATGCCTACGTGCCCGACTACTCTTCACACTACAATGCCGAAAGTGTCAACAAGGTCAAGGCCTTCTTATCCGACAATGATTCTCTGCTGAGCGCCGTAGAGAAGCAGCGCAACGTTCCCAAGGAGATCGTGGCGAGTATCCTGTGGATCGAATCTCGATGTGGTACGATCACCGGCTCCTACCACGTGCCAAGCGTCTATCTGAGCCTGGTACTGGCAGACGATGAACACTACATACAGGAGAGTCTCGATCGCGTTCTGTCGGATCAGCAGCTGGATTCAGCCAAGACCGACTCCGTGAAGAAACTGATCGAAAAGCGGGCCGCCCGCAAATCCACTTGGGCGATCAAGGAACTCAAAGCCCTGGAAGAGATCGATCGCCGCGGCGTGATGAACGTGTCCAAGCTCAATGGATCGTGGGCAGGCGCTTTCGGCTTTCCACAATTCCTTCCCTCGTCGTACCGTAGCTGGGCTGTGGACGGGAATGCCGACGGCGTGATCGACCTGTACAACCTTGCCGATGCTGCCCATTCGATCGGTAACTATCTGCGCGATAACGGATGGACCTCCAAACCTGCCAAACAGCGCAAGGCGGTACACCACTACAATAACAGTGATGCCTACGTGAATGCCGTGTTTACGTTGGCGTCCAAGGTGGACTGAAACCTGACTTCCGTCAATTCGTTTTCGGCGGCCTCGAGGTAGATTTCTTCTGAATCTGATGGAGGTTCGCAATGAAATGGTTTGTTCTAACGTTTGCTGTCCTGATGCTCCCGTTCACCCTGTTAGCCCAGGAGGGAGACGCCGCGCCGGCTCAAGACCCGGTCAAGACCCTGATCCCGTCCGATGACTTTACGAGCGGTGGCTTTGGTGCCCCTGTGATCAAGGTGGGGTCCATCGATGGCGATGTAGGCGTGTTGGTTGGCGGTCGCGGCGGATGGGTGATCAACCGCACGTTCGTGATCGGCGGTGGCGGCTACGGTTGGACGCAGAACATGCACATGCTGAGCACCTTCGAGCGTGACACCGGCGTGTCGTTCGGCTATGGAGGCTTAGAGCTGGAGTACCTGATCCAGTCCGACGAGATCGTTCACGCCACCGTGATGACCTTGATCGGTGCAGGGGGCTTTACCGTGATGGAGAGGTTTGGTGGCACCGGCGGGAACGATTGGGACGACAATCGTTCGCTCTACAACACGGCCACGTTCGTGATCGAGCCTGCCGCCAACGTCGAGGTCAACATTCTCAAATGGCTACGCATTGGCGTTGGCGTTGGCTATCGCTTCGTGACCGGCATAGATGCTAACATCAACGGCCGAGTCTATGACAACTCGACCGTCTCTGGTGTGTTCGGTGTTGGGACGATCAAATTCGGGATCTACTGAGCATCGGCCAGTCGTTCCGCCTCGGTGATCAGGTGCTCGATCACGCCTAGGCCAACTTTCCAGAACTCCGGGTCCTCCACATTGATACCGAAGGGTGCGAGGAGTTCGGTCGGCTTTTTCGAGCCGCCGGAAGAGAGCAGTTCGATGTACTTGTCGGGGAACGAAGCCTTGTCCTGCTTGTAGATCTCGTAAAGGGCCAGCACCAGGAGTTCGCCGTAGGCATAGGCATAGACGTACCCTGGCACATGCATAAAGTGGGAGATGTAGGACCACCAGTAGCGGTAACCTTCCGACAGGACCACTGTGTCGCCAAATTGATCGACCTGCGTCTGCAGCCAGATCTCGCAGAGCCGATCGACCGACAGTTCTCCTTCATTCCGACGGGCAACGTGCATGCCTTCTTCGAATCTGTTGAAGGCGATCTGACGGAAGACGGTGGACAGAATGTCGTCCAGCTTCGTCATCAGCATCACTAGGCGCTGCTGATCGTTCTCGGCGGCCGAATACAACTTGTTGAAGGTCAGGATCTCGCCGAAAACCGATGCCGTCTCGGCGATGGTCAGCGGCGTATGCATCAGCAGCGGCCCCTGCTGTCGCGAGAGGTACTGGTGGATGCCGTGTCCAAGCTCATGGGCCATCACCTGAACGTCGCGATTGGTGCCTGTGTAGTTCAAGAAGACGTAGGGGTGAGCCGACGGTATCGTACCTGCGCTATAGGCGCCACCATTCTTGCCCTTGCGAACGGGGGCATGGATCCACGATTGGTCGAAGAACTTGGCCGCGATCTCACCTGCGGTTGGATGAAACTCCGAGTAGGCCGACAGGACAAGATCCCGCGCTGCTTCCCACGTCCAGAACCCTTCGTCGCCCCCGATCGGAGCGTTGCGGTCATAATCATGGAAGGTCTCGTACCCGAGCAGTCTCTGCTTCAACTGATAGAAGCGGCGTACGAGATGGTATTCATCCTTCACACTGTTGATCAGGGCCTGAACGGACTCGTCGGAGGCCTCATTGGCCATGTTGCGGCTTTGCACCCAAGACGTGTGCCCGCGAAGGGCGTCATTGGTCGCGTGATCAGCGATCACCGTGTTGAAGATGTAGGCGTGATGCCGCACCGACTCCTGGAGGCCGGTAGAGATCGACTCTGACGCTGCCTTGCGGATGTCGCGATTTGGCTCCTGCATCAGCTTCATGATCTCCGGCTGCGTATACTCTTTGCCGTTCAGCCAAAAGGAGCGTGCGTTCATCAACTCGTCGTGAAGCCGAACCCACGCCATCCGGGAGGTAAGCCCCTTTACCGCCAGAGCTCGTTCCACCTCTTCGCTGAGCGTATAGGGCTTGTGTTCGATCACGGATTCGATCCAGCGCTTGCGCGAGGCAAGCCCCTTCCAGGACTCCAACTCTGCAAGACGATCGTTCGGCAGATTGGCGACCTCGATCGGAAGGAACACCATGTATTGTGAGGCATGTGCCGCGGTCTCACGGACAGATTGAAGGTTCCGTCCGTTCTCCGGGTTCTCGGTGTCCGTAGACCAGATCAGTTGTACGAACGACCCAAGCCCGCTCATCCGTTCAACGAGCGTCTCGTACTCTTCGAGCATGGCCACGAATTGCTCATTGCTGAGTTCGGCGACCCGACCGCGCCACTTCGAGCGGAATTCTGCACATTGTGACGGCAAGGAGTGAAGATGTTCCTGAAAGACCGGGTCGTCAGCGCCGTGATAGAGGTCGGCTAGATTCCAGACCACGTTTTCGGCGCCGGTGCGTTTTTCTTGCGTTTCCATCGATTCCATAGATCTTCGTCGTACAGAGACAGGTGATTTGATTCGTGCTCAAACAGCGAACATACAGAAGAAACGTTTTTACTGCCTGGGAAGTCGTGTGGGGGCTGTTGATCGCCGCCCTTACGCTCTATGTGGTGTATCGTATCCCTCTAGACCTGACACTTGGCGTGTCTCACGGCGTTCGGCATTCGTTTCTGGAACTCATCATTGTTGTGTGTTTCATACTGGATCCTGTTTTCTCCCTGCTGGGTGTCCGACGGCGCGGCGGTGAGACTCGCAGTGTATTCATTCGGTATGTTCTCCCATTCGATGTGATCGCCGCCATTGCGGTGGTGTTCATGCCACTTGGTGAGTGGTGGACCATCTTGGCGCTGTTGAAGTTGATCCACGTAACTGTGTTCATCATCCAATGGCGACAACAGCTTCTACGGCGAGGCATCGTTGTCCGTCTGGCGTTGTTCACCTACTGGCTAGCCGTACTGATCCACGTAACCGCCTGCGGCTGGATCGAGATGCGGTATACCAAACCGATCGTTCATCCGGAGTCGGCCTACCTGGTCTCGATGTACTGGTCCGTAACCACTCTCACAACGATCGGCTACGGCGATATCACTCCAAAGAACGCCGATCAGATGAAATACACCATCGTGATCATGCTCGTAGGCTTTGTCCTGATGGGCTACCTGATCGGTAACATCGCGAGCCTGCTGAACAAGCCAGATCCGCTGAGGGCGCAGTACGCGAATGCCCTTGAGGAGGTTTCAGCCTTTGTACAGTATCACAGTCTTCCGGCAGACCTGCAGAGGAGGATCGTAGACTATTTCGGCTACATGTGGCAGCAGCGGGCAGCGTTCGACGAATCCAATCTTCTCACGCTGCTACCCAGCGGCATTCGGACCGAAGTGTCGCTGCACCTCAAGCGTGATGTGATCCAACGTGTCCCGTTCTTCCGCGATGCCACCGAGAACTTCATTCGCGAGATCGCTTCCGAAATGCGTCCACTCGTGGTCACTCCCGGCGAATTCGTCTTTCACTCCGGAGACCCCGCCGGCAACATGTACTTCATCAGCCGAGGCAACCTGGAGGTGGTGGATTCGAGCGGTCAGGTGATCGGCTCGCTCTCCGATGGAGACTTCTTTGGCGAAATGGCCCTCCTGGAAAAGCGACGGCGCATGGGGGCCGTTCGAGCCTTGGACTACTGCGACCTGTACGAACTCTCGTATGAGGCCTTCCATCGGATCGTGGACGCACATCCGGACTTCCGGTTCTACATGCAGGACATCGCCCGGCGCCGAGCCGAAGCCACCTCTACGACCGATCAGGGAACGATCCGGTAGATCATCCGCGGGAACGGGATCACCTCACGAATGTGGTCGGCTCCCGTGATCCACTTTACGGTACGCTCCACACCCAGCCCGAACCCGCTATGCGGAACCGAACCGAACTTCCGCAGATCCAGATACCACTGGAATTCCTCTTCCGACAGCCCTTCGTGGCGGATCCGCTCCTGTAGCGCATCGTGATCGTCCTCGCGCTGTGAACCACCGATGATCTCACCGGCGCCTTCCGGAGCCAACATGTCCATAGCCAAGACCACCCGGGGATCGCTGGGGTCGCGCTTCATGTAAAAGGCCTTTACCTCGGAAGGATACCGATGTATGATGCACGGCTTATCGAACTGCGTCATGATCGCCTCTTCCTGAGGAGCGCCAAAGTCCTCACCCCATGGGAAGTCGATCTGGATCTCCGTTCCGTCTGGCTGCTTCTTGTTCAGCTTCACGTTGTTCGCATGGAGCCACTCCACGGCCTCCGTGTACGACATCCGGTGGAATGGACGCTTGACGGCTTCGAGCTTGCTGATGTCTCGACCAAGTGTTTCGAGTTCTTTGCGGCAGTTCTGCACACAGTACTGAACGATATACTCCACGAAATCTTCGGCCAGATCCATGTCGTCGTTCAGATCGAAGTACGCCATCTCCGGTTCGACCATCCAGAACTCCGTGAGGTGCCGACGTGTCTTCGACTTCTCTGCGCGGAAGGTTGGGCCAAACGTGTAGACCCTGCCAAGCGCCATGGCACTCGCTTCGGCATACAACTGGCCGGACTGTGTGAGATAGGCCTTCCCAAGATCGAAGTACTCGGTCTCGAACAACGTCGACGTGCCCTCGCACGCATTGGGCGTGAGAATCGGCGAGTCCATCAACTTGAAGCCGTGCATGTCGAAGAAGTCGCGGATAGCCTTGATCACCGCTGCCCGCACACGCATGATGGCATGCTGGCGGGTGGAGCGAAGCCACAGGTGACGGTGTTCCATGAGGAACTCCACGCCGTGCTCTTTGGGCGTGATCGGATACTCCGAGGCGATCTGCCAGATCTTGATGTCCGTCACATCGATCTCGACGCCGCCTGGCGCTCGCTCTTCGGCCCGCACCGTACCGGTGATGGAGACAGACGACTCCTGGGTGAGAGACTTGGCATCATCGGCCACACGTTCCTCGACGCTGGGCTTGAAGACCACGCACTGCACCATGCCGCTTCCATCGCGGAGCTTGATGAAGGTCAGTTTGCCTTTGCCGGTCTTGTCCTGGACCCAGCCGTTCAGCGTTACCGTATCCCCAACGCGGGCAGGGAGTTGTTCGATGGTGGTGTACGATTGATAGCGCGATGCCATAGTGGCGTTCTCGGGAGATGGAGTGTTGATGAGCCGCAAAAATAGCCAGAATGGCTCCGTCCCCTATAGAATGCGGTAGGCAACCGAGAGGTGCACATAGAAGTTCTGCACGGTACGATCCACTGTTCGGAAGTCCTGGTCGAACACGCTGGTCAGACCCAGCGTAGCTCGCGCATCAAACGTCAGATCCGGGAACGCCAGGTACTGAACCCCTGCCTGCACGCCATAGTCCAGTCCGTTGATCTCCTCATCGAAGTACATGTCCTGCTCCACCGTTTCCGGGCGGATGCCAACCCGCCCAACGCCATTGGCGTAGGACTGGGTGGCTACCAGCCAGCCTAGATAGCCCCCTCCCGTAAAGCGCCACTGCTCAAGGGGCTTCCAGGCTGCATAGACCGGTACCTGTACGTAGTCGTTTGAGAAGGCGCCCGTTGCCGTTCCTGTGAATACCGTTTCTACCTCATAGATGGCGGTCGAGCCGTCCGGGGCAGAGACCGTGATCCGGTCGATCACGGGATGGTTGGTGAGTGGCGTAGAGAACGTGCTGGCATAGTGCACCCACTGGACCTCGCTCACCACCGACCAGGTATCGTTATGGAACCAGTCTACCCAGCCCCCTGCAACCAGCCCCAGGACCGGCGAGCCCGTAGCTCCTTCGGGAATGTTGCCGATTGGGATCGGCGAACCGATAGACGTCCCCAAACGCGCGCCAAAGGTCGGATCCATCGCCTGGCACATGGCCGTGCTCAACACGAGGAGCATTCCCACCAGACGTGGTCTCATCTGATGAACATCAGCGTGGTGATGCCTGGTACGCGAACACCGTACACGCCGGGTGCGAGATGCGACAAGTTGAGGTCTTGCGGGCAGATGCCTTCTTCGAGCACACTGCCGTTGAGATCCACCAGTTGATAGGCCTTGCCAACCAGCAGATCGTTCACGTGCAGAACAGACGAGGCCGAACGCCACTGTCCGAGCATCATGGTACGATCGCCTTTGCGGACCTCCACGTAGGCCTGGCTGTCGAACCGCACATCGTCGATGAACAACGTACTCCCCACATCACCTCGAAAGAACTCCCCGCCGGCACTGGAGGCAAAGACCACTTCCACCGTATCGGGCGCAGCCGTGGGCTCGGGGATCATCAGGTCGAACGGCGTCCACGCGTCAACCGTGACCCCGACCGTGAGCTTGGCTTCCGAGACCACCTCGCGTTGACCATTGTGCCACCGACGAAAGGTGGCGCGGATCACTGCCGAATCGCCGCCTTGCGGCAGGTATTTGTACATCCCACGAAACATGCGTGGCACTTCCGAACATGGCATACCGAGCCGCGCGCTCTCCCTGGGGTTTGCCAGATTCAGCTCAAAGCGTCCGATGTACAGACTTCCCGATGCGATCTGGCCGAAGATGCGGCGCGTTGTGAGTTTAGCGGCATACTGGCCCACTGCGGCGTCATCGGTACGCTCACACACCGGATCGGTTCCTGGTGCCACGTGGATGGCACCATTACCTGATGACCATCCGTCCGTTGGCTCGTAGTAGTCTTTGAATGTCCCCGAGCCGGGAGACAAGGTCCACGTCTCCAGGTTTCCGTTCGGGATCATGGTCTGACCACCAGCTACGGCCGGAACAAGCACGATCATCCACACGAACATGCGCACCAACATGGCCCTCTCCCCAAGGTTGACTGGCGGAAAATTCGACAATTTTGTGTTCATGAGTAAGCCCACTTCACTGAAGCGTACAAGCCCCTTCCTTCTGAGCGGATCGTGGCCGGATGGCTTTACGGCCAGTATCCTACTGAGCGATCTTCGCGATGCCTGCCCGTGCGCACACTGCACCGGCGAAGAGATCATGGGCCAGCAGGTGTTCGCCGGAATGAAGACGTTAGCACCCGGCATGAATGAGCTTCGAGCGCTTACGCCGGTAGGGAATTACGCCGTGCAGGCTTCCTGGGAGGACGGCCACGACTCCGGGATCTACACCTGGGAGATGCTACGGACGGTCTTCGAGCAGAAGAAACTGAGCGAAGAGACGCTGCGAGAGATCGCACAGCGTTCCCTTCACTGATCTGCCGCTTCGCCCAACACGATACGAGCGGCTACTTCCAGCGTCTCCGCCAGGCTTCCCGGCACATGTTCTCGTCCGATCCTGTCGAGGAATCCCGATCGTTCCATCACCACGAGTGGCTGCATGTGCACATCGGCAAGGAGTAGGCGCGGACCACCTTTACGGGCCAACGCCGCCGATTCTTCAAGCACGCGTAGGCCAGTGGCATCCAGAGCAAGGACGTGCCGCATGCGTAGGACGATCACCAACGGTGTTCGCTGCACCTCGCTCAATGCATGCTGGAACTTGTGGGCCGCTCCAAAGAAGAACGGTCCATTGATCTCGAAGATCTCGATCCCCGGTGGTAGGCCGCGCAACAGCGCAGATTCCGCTGGATCGACGTCCGCCTCTGTGTCATCGTCGTCCGTTGAACCGGTGACCGCCCGCACATTCGCCACGTCAGCCATGCGCTTCATGAACAAGAACGCTGCTAGAACGACGCCGGCCTGGATGGCCACGGTCAGATCGATCACCACCGTCAGTAAAAAGGTTGCCACCATCACCATGGCATCGCTGCGCGTGCTGCGAAGCACATAGGCAAAGAGATGCAGTTCGCTCATGTTGTAGGCCACAACGAGCAGGATGCCGGCAAGCGTTGCAAGAGGGATCTTCGCAGCCAGCGGACCTGCCGTCAGGAAGATCACCAGGAGCACGGCGGCGTGGATCATTCCGGATACCGGCGACACCGCACCACTCTTCACGTTGGTTGCCGTGCGGGCGATCGCGCCGGTAGCGGGGATGCCACCAAAGAGTGGCGAGGCGATGTTGGCAACACCCTGTGCGATCAGCTCGGTGTTGGACCGATGTCGACGGCCCGTCATGCCATCGGCGACCACAGCGCTGAGCAGACTCTCGATCCCGGCGAGGATGGCGATGGAGAGGGCCGGTGCGAACAGCTGCGTCGCCTGATCCCACGTAACCTGTGGGAGTCGCAACGAGGGTATTGTGGCACTCACCTCGCCGAATCGGCTTCCAACCGTTTCCACATCGGTGCCCATCAACGCCACAGCCGTCGTGGTTGCCACGATGGCCAGGAGCGATCCCGGCACGTTGGGCAGGATCCGTGGCGTAACCAGGATGATCGCGATCGTGGCAAGGGTGATCATGGTTGCCAACGGATCGATCGAGGGTAGAGCCTGTGCGATGGCTGCGACCTTGTCCGACATGTGCACCGACCCTCCCGTCAACGTCAGGCCGAGCGCATCCCCCACCTGTCCTACTGCGATCACGATGGCGATGCCACTAGTGAACCCCACGGTCACCGGATACGGGATGAACCGCAGCACAGCGCCCAGCCGGGCAACACCCATCACCATTAACATCACCCCCGCCATGATGGTTGCCACGATCAATCCGTCCATGCCATGTTGCTGGATCACGGAATACACCAGGATCACGAACGCACCCGTTGGTCCACCGATCTGGAACCGGCTCCCCCCGAGCGCGGAGATCAGGAAGCCGGCGATGACGGCTGTGATCAATCCCTGGTCGGGACGCACACCCGAAGCGATCGCAAAGGCGATCGCCAGCGGCAAGGCCACGATCCCTACCACCACACCGGCGGAGAGGTCCTTGACCAGCATGGCCCGTGTATATCCTTCGCGAAGGACGCTCAGGAGCTTGGGATGGAAGACAGAGATCACAGGCGAACACCCTTTACTGGAATAGCGGTCGAACGTCGGACGACAAGCCCCTTACCGCATGATCATGATCAGTGCAGTACTGACCTTGTGGCCGGAGGTGGCCGTGATGACGTATGGACCCGAGGGCAGTGATGCCACATCCACCGAGTTCATACCCGACAGCAACTCCGTGCTGAACACAAGTTGTCCTTGCAGCGTGTGCACCTCGCAGCGCATCGGTCGAACACCGCCTTTCACCTCTATTCGATCGGTCGCCGGATTTGGATGTACGCCAAGGACCGGCGACGCATCCTCCGATACACTCACAGCCGACTCCACCGTGAACTCGCTCCAGGCATGCCATGCGCGACCGGGATCGCCCTGCACGCGTTCGAGGTATCTCCACAGGTATCGGCCCGGTGGTAGCGACTCGATCGTATGTGTAGCTTCAACAACCTCGGCCGATGCTACACTGAGCCACCCCGTTCGATCACGACGCCGGACCTCGACCGCGTAGGCGGTGCTGCTTGCGGTGGCAGGCCACGTTAGACGGATCGCTTCAGTGGGCGCCAGACGAGCCCCTTTCTGCGGAGACCGCTCCTGCAGCGACGGCGGATCCTTCAGGATCGACACGAAGT
>JANJTN010000120.1 GCA_024711065.1 bacterium | reverse complement strand
GTGCTTGGCAAGAACACACAGGTTGGTGATCAGGACCTGGCGATCATGACCGGCTGGTGGATCGATCCGGAAAAGGATGCCGCACTCAAGGAAGCCATGCAGAACAAGTCGGCGCTTCCCGGTACGCAAGGTGTGATCGTGAACGACTTCTGGAAGACCTACAAGCGATAGGACAACGATGGGGACGTATTTCCTACGGCGACTTCTGCTCGCCATTCCCACCTTCATCGGTTGTACGATCGTGGTCTTCTCGATCGTTCAGCTGGCACCGGGTGGACCGCTGGAACAACAGAAACGACAACTCCAGGCCGCCGCGGCTGAACGCGGCGGCTCCGGAGGTGTGGCCAGTGAGGGCGAGACGACCATCCCTCCCAAGGCCCTGGAGGAACTCAAGCGGTACTATGGTTTCGATAAACCCTTGCACGAGCGGTATCTGATCTGGCTCGGTCTGTGGCCTCGTGAGATCGACCAGTATTCGGTCACGCTCGACTCGGCACGTCGCGTCAGCGGTGGTCAGTTCCTCATCGTCAAACGTCAGGCAGGGGGCTTGTCGGTGTACGATGCGTCGAACACGTCAACACCGATCACCACCTGGCTTGTGGCCGACAAGAAGCATGAGGATGGCTCGCCGAACATCTATGTGTACAAGACCACCTTTTCCGGGATCCTGACAGGGGACTTCGGACGTTCCTATCAGTATCGCGAGCCCGTGATCGAACTGATCAAGGAGCGCTTGCCGGTCTCGATTCAGTTTGGCGTGATCGGCTTCCTGGTGGCCTACGTGGTAGCTCTGTACCTCGGCATCCAGAAGGCTCTTGAACACCGCAGTCGATTCGACATCTTCTCGAGTGTTGGTCTGTTCGCGCTGAACTCCATGCCGGGCTGGGCCCTGGGTGCCATTCTGTTGATGCTTCTGGCCACCGACACGTTCTGGTCTCTGCTTCCCCTTGGCGGGATGCAGGGAACGGATTACGAGAGTCTGCAGATCGGCTCGAAGATCATTGAACGGGCTCGGCACTTCATCCTTCCGGTGATCGCCTACTCGGTGGGTGGCATTGCCTCGCTGACCATGCTGATGAAGAACTCGCTGCTGGAGAACCTCAGTCAGGACTATGTCCGTACAGCCTTTGCCAAGGGGCTACGGGAAAAGCGGGTGATCTGGATGCACGCCATGCGGAACTCCATCATTCCGCTTGCGGCACGGGCCGGCTTTGTGATCACGATCTTCCTGGCCGGGTCCTTCATCATTGAGCTGGTTTTCAATATCGAAGGCATCGGCAAGCTGTCGTACATGGCCATTCTGAGCCGCGACTATCCGATCGTCTTCGCCTTTACCGTGATCGGCGTGTCTACGCTCCTTCTGGGTAACATCATTTCCGACTTCATCCTCGCCCTCGTCGATCCACGCATCCGCTTCAAGTGATCATGGCATTCTTCAAGAAGACAGCGGCCGCGGAGCCGAACAAGCCCCTTACGCTCTTCCAGCGACGCTGGAAGAAATTCAAGAGTTTGAAGCGTGGGTACTATTCGCTGGTGATCATTACCACGGCCTACGTGATCTCGTGGTTCCTACCGATCCTGGTGAACAACACCGCCATCGTGGTGCACTACGAAGGCGAAACGTACTTCCCGGCCGTGCGCGAGCTGGTGGGCATGTCGTACTTCCATGCCGGATCGGAGTTCGGCATGACGGGGGAGTTCGCCGACAAGGAAGCGTCCTATCGCCTGCTGGATGAAACCTGGGAACAGGCGAACTCCGACAACTTCGTGATCATGCCGATTTATCCGTACGGTCCGATCGAGGACTTCCAGACGGCCGGCAACCAGGCGTTTCTTGCGCCGTTCGCACCCGACGGTCATGGCCACGGGCGGGTTCTCGGGACGGACGACCGGGGGCGCGACGTCTTTTCGCGCATGGCCTACGGCTTTAACGTCTCGCTTTCCTTCGCGTTGGCGTTGGTCCTGTTGGAGTATCTGATCGGTATCCCACTCGGTATGATCAGCGGCTATAAAGGGGGCTGGTTCGACACGATCCTGCAGCGCTTCATCGAGATCTGGAGCACGCTGCCGACACTGTTCGTGATCATCATCGTGGTCTCGCTGATCACGCCCAGCTTTGCCCTGTTGCTCGCACTGCTGTCGATCACGGCCTGGATCGGGATCTGCTGGCTGATCCGTGCGGAATTCCTTCGAGAGAAGTCCAAGGATTACGTGGCAGCAGCCATCAGCATCGGCGTGCCCACACGGAAGATCTTGATCAAGCATATCCTGCCGAACAGTCTGGTGCCGATCATCACGTATTTCCCGTTCGCCATTGTGGCCGGGATCGGATCATTGGTCAGCCTGGACTTCCTGGGCTTCGGCCTGCCGGCTCCCACTCCGTCCTGGGGTGAAATGGTGCAGATGGGCCTGAAGTACATCACGTCGAACCCGGTGAAATGGTGGCTGATCGCCTCGCCGCTTGGTGCGATGTTCACAACCCTGTTGATGACGGTCTTCGTCGGTGAATCGATCCGCGAAGCATTCGACCCCAAGGTCTTTTCTCGCCTTCGCTAGGATCACGAGCACAAGGAATAACCGATCGTGGCACAAGAAACACTTGTCGAGGTCAGAGATCTCAAGACGTATTTCAATATCGAGGGCACGTGGGCCAAAGCGGTCGACGGAGTTTCCTTCGATATCTACAAAGGCGAGGTCCTGGGCATCGTAGGCGAATCGGGCTCCGGCAAGTCGGTGACCGCCCTGTCGCTCATGAAACTCATCCCGGACCCTCCCGGACGCATCATGGGCGGTGAGATCCGGTTCAAGGGACGGGATATCGCTCAGCTGTCCTACGAGGATATGTATTCCATTCGTGGCCGAGAGATCGCGATGATCTTTCAGGAACCGATGACGTCGCTGAATCCGGTGTTCAAGGTTGGGATGCAGATCTCCGAAGTGATCCAGACCCACTTCAAGGTGGATCGGGCGGAAGCCGACAAGCGCGCCGTGGACATGTTGCGGCAGGTCGGGATCCCGGATCCGGAAAAGCGCTTCAACGAGTATCCGCACCAATTTTCGGGAGGGATGCGCCAGCGGGTGATGATCGCCATTGCTCTGGCGTGCAACCCGTCTATCCTGATCGCCGATGAGCCCACGACGGCGCTCGACGTTACGATCCAGGCACAGATCCTGGAGTTGATGCTGGACCTGAAGCAACGTCGCGAAGAGGCCGCCATCGTCCTGATCACGCACGATCTTGCCGTGGTCGCCGAGATGTGCCACCGCGTGATCGTGATGTACGGCGGAAAGATCCAGGAGGTCGCCAGCGTGCAGGATCTCTTCGCGGCTCCGCGGCACCCCTATACGCGGGGTCTGATGGCGTCGATCCCAAGACCGGCAACGCCCGGCAGTGCTCGTGAACCGCTCAAGGCCATTCCGGGCAATGTGCCCAGCATCATGAATCTTCCAACAGGCTGCAAATTCTGTACACGGTGCGAAGTGAAGGTTGCTCAATGCGACACGGTCGAACCACCCTTGGCAGAGATCGTTCCCGGTCATTTTGTTCGCTGTCACCTCGTTCAGCCTGAGGGAGGTGCCCAATGAGCCAACCCAAGGAACTGCTCCGCGTGAACGACCTGCACGTCCACTTTCCCGTGTATGGTGGAGTGTTCAATCGCAAGGTCACCGAAGTCAAGGCCGTAGACGGGATCTCGTTCACGATGATGCGGGGCGAGACCGTCGGGCTGGTGGGGGAATCCGGTTGCGGCAAGACCACCGTCGGCCG
>JANJTN010000111.1 GCA_024711065.1 bacterium | reverse complement strand
TCCCATTCCCCAGTCCCCATTCCCCATTCCCCATTCCCCATTCCCCAGTCCCCATTCCCCATTCCCCATTCCCCTACTTGCCATTGTGCGACCAGTGCGGTGGGTCGGTGCGGAGTTTGTAGACACCAAAGGACTCCCCGATGCGGTGCAGGTCGGGGTTGTCGCCGCTGCGGGGACCCGACGTGATGGTTTCGCCACGTCCCAGTTCGTGGGCCTCCAGGATCAGGTTGCCGTGCCACGAGATGGTCATGTCGATAGCCTTGCCGGCAATGTGATTGCTGGTCAGGCTGGCGATGTGGGCCATGTGGAACAGATCCACCATTTCCTGCGCGGCCTTGCGCGATGCGGCATCGGAGCCATGGTCCCAGATGATGTCCAGTCCGGAACGCGCAGGTACTTCCGATGGACGGATCATGCCCTTGGCCACCTTCCAACTGTAGTGCATCAGATGGGCCCGTGTGGGATTGCGCAGGGTGGAGGAAATGCTCACCGTTGCGCCGGCCGACCGCAGCACCTGGATGAATCGTGTGCACTTCTCGCGAAAGCCCCCTTCCAGATCTTCCAGACGGTTGCTGTTGGGATACTTCCCTTGATTGGCACGCCACCACGCTGTGCCACTCAGTTGGGAACTGTTGGCAGGGGGCTGGTTGGGCGCATCGGCCTCGGGTGGCGGCACATCGTGCGTGCGGTTCAGGGCCTTGATGGTCTTGCCGCCGGGATCCACACGGCCATCCGGAGATCGTAGACCAACAACAGTCTTCTGAACGTCTCGGATGGCAGCGATGGTGAGCGGACCGCATCGGCCGTCCACGTCGAGACGTGCCTGCCCGCTTGTGCGATGTCGGTTGAGCAGCTCCTGCACCACACGCACATCATCGGCATGGTTCACACCGCCCTGCCCGACACTGCTCACGATCTCCTTCATGGCCGACTCCTACGTCAGTTCGGGTACCGCTCGATCCAGGATGATGGCCACATCGAATGGTCCGACCAGACCTTCGAGACGCACGATCGCTGCCATCGTATCGGGGTCCTTCTTGAGCGCTCCGTGCAGCGCCGCCACCCTCGTACGATGGTTAGCTGCCGATCGCGATCCGTCGATCAGACCCTTGACCCGCGCTACCGACGCTACTTGCAGTGCGAGTGCATTGGCTTCGGCCAGAGTGGCAAGCGCCGGATCGATGGCAGCGCGTAAGGCCGCTTCGGCTTCAACAAGAACGTCGGACGTCATGGCCATCGAGGCTTTGTGCGAGCGCCGTGTGATGCCGTCGCCTTGATACGTCCGCACCAGCCGGCTGCGCAAGGCCGCCAGACTGGCCGCGCCGGGGTGTTGCGATTCACTCAGGGCATCTTCGGCGCGGCGCAGCCATTCCAGCGTCCGCTGCTGAAAGGCCGCATTGCGTTGCGCTTGTAGATCAACAAGCGTCGACACGTCGGTCAGACATGCCATGATCGCGTCCAGATGGTGCAGTCTGATCACCGGTCACTTACTCCGGTACGAACCGCTCGGACGTGGTGCCGTCGGCCTGGTCGATCTTCACGATCTCGAAGCCGTCTTCCTTCAACCGCACGTTCATGCGCAGGATCACCTGCGAGTCGGCGATCTCCCGAAGCTCCGAGGTGCGGGCGATCACGTCGATCCGCGGCGAGATGTCCAGGGGACCCATGATCACGCGCTGTAGGTGCTGGAGCATTTCGCGCTGGAACTGTTTGCCCGACGGTGTGGCCGATGCCTGCGGATCGGCGTCGGCAGCCGGTTTGCGTTGGCCACCGGTGCGAGGTGCGGAGGGGACGCTCCGGGCAGCGGTTGCTGCCAGAACCTGCGTGGCGGCCAACGCTTGCGGCAGGGACAGGCCGTGCGACCAGACCTGTTTGACATCCGCACTCAGTGCGGCAACGATCTTGGTCTGTTGGGCAGTGCTGATCTGGAGTCCACTCGCAGCAGCGGCAGCGGACACCGCCTGGGCAAGCTGTTGCCGGGAGGGGGCTTTCGTTGGCGATGATGGTCCAAAGCCCCCTTCCGGTAGATCTTTAACAGCGATCGGGATCTCCAGGTTGAGTTCGGGTAAGCGGAACCGCGGCACCGGTGCTCCTTCGAGCAGCGGTGTGTTACGGTAGATCTCGGCCATACGCACCGCCTCGATGTCGGCATGCACCCGTGCGGCTGTGAACTCCGAGATCAGTGCTCCCAATAGATCACCGAGCGTTGCCATCAGGCAGGCTGCGAAATGATGGCGTCTTCGAGGATCCCCAGGATCCGTTCGGTGCCCGCGGGCATTTCATCCTGCACGGCGCGGATGTGCACGGACATGGAATATGTCCGGTCGACTTTCGAGCCTGACGAGGTGTTCTTCTGGTAGGCCGTAGAGACCTTGAGCTTGGCCGACACGGCCGAGAACAGTGGCGGATACTTTCCGGCTACCTCAAGCGAGGAGTTGATCTTGAACGACGAGTCCGTCTTGGTCTCCTCGATCGAATTGATCTTGGCATTGAAGTCGATCGTGGTCTCCTCGATCCGGATGAACGGGATCGGCAACATGGTCAGGATCGGCACTTCCAGCTTCATCTCGGCGAACTGCGCCGGTACGGCAGCTGTAGCCTGCTGAAAGTTGGCCGTGGCCGTTGCGCCGGTACCGCCGCCACCACTCAATGCCACCGAAGGCGCGCTGGTGTAACCTGTGCCCGGGTTATCCAGCACGATACTCGTCACCGCTCCGCCGGACACGTTGGCTGTTGCGGTTGCGCCGCTGCCCCCGCCACCCGTGATGGCTACGGTCGGGGCAGATGTATAGCCGCTGCCGCCGTTGGCAACCTGGATGGAAGTGACCGCGGCATCCACCGCCGGTTGGAAGGGGGCTGTTTCCTTCGGGTACTTGAAGGTCACATAGATCGGCTTGCCAACGGCACCCTGGATCGGTTGGCCGCTGGAATCCAGTTCAGCCTCAAAGCCAACGGCCTTGATGAAGTTCACCGACGTCATGGCCGACTGCGCTTGCGCATTGATGACCGCTACAAGCGGTCCACCTAACATTGCCTCGAAGTTGATACTCGAGAGCTCGCGTGCTGGAGATGCCATTGCTCGATCCTACAGAGTGGTGGGACATTGATCGATCGATCACACAGAGATCTGACAGGCATAGTGTGGGGTGCGTATTTACTCCAGCGCTTCCTCTCAAGCAAGTAGAATTACGTAGTTTGCTAAATATTTTTATAAGACGACCGGTCGGTCGGAGGAGTCCTTCGGAGCTCGTCGTTGCGGCTGAAACTGCAACAGCAACAGCCAACAGCAACAGCTCACAGCCAACAGCTCACAGCCAACAGCTCACAGCCAACAGCAACAGCTCACAGCCAACAGCCCTCTGGAAGAGAGTAGCACTTCGGGAGACCCCTCAATGTTGCAGCACAGGGGGAGCTACCACTCTCTTCCGGAGGACCGCTGGATCCTTGGGCAGGACTTACTGCAGGATCACGATCTCGCGGTGCACCACGTTGGACCATGCGTCATACTCTACCACGACCCACCATCCAGCCGGGAGCCCTGTGAGATCGGCAGCCTTTGACGATGCCGTTGAGCAGCGCTGAGACAGATACAAGCCTCCGGCACGATCAAAGACCTGCACGCGCCCTACACCCCGCGGATGGTAGGCATAGCGCGATCGATCCATGATCAGGCGTAACGGCTCGGCATGAGCGTCGGTGCATGGAATGTCGAATGGGCGGACCGAGGAAGCCGATCGCTGAACGAGTACAATGTTGTCTGGGCCAACCCGGATCGCATAGATGTTGGAGGTTGCTTCCCAGGCAATCGACACCGGACCCTCCGAACCGCCACCTGCCTCAAAGGACACAACGTCGGCAATGGACCCTGTCATGGCCGAGATCCTCCACAGGCGGTCCTGCTCTTGATTCAGTGCCAACACCTGCCTTCCGGTACGGTCGGTTTCCAATCGGCCGATCCGGTGGCCGGTCAACGAAACAAGTCGCCGACGAACACCGGTCCGCAGATGGATCGCCTCGATCGTTTCGCCATCGGCCGTGAACACGATCTCGCCGGCAGAGGTACCGATCAGCTCTCCGCCGCGCTCAGAGATCGCCGTTGCGACGTCGTCTGGCATCGGAACGCGCGCGCCATTCCGAAGGTCCAGGACCAACCAGCGATCTGCGATCGCAACGATGCCAAAGCCCCCTGCCGCCGTGATCTGGGCATGGCGCAGGTCGGTCAGTGAAAAGGGACCTACCACGGCAGCGGCACTGGTTTTGGATGTGGCCGTGTGCAGGACGTACACGGACTCCTGACTCTCTGACGCTGCCAGGATCAACGTGTCGGTGGCATACCACGCAACGGCGATGGCAACGGCATTGCTGGTCAGCAGATCCGGCCACGCAGCGAGGACCTTGCCCTTGGCAGAGATCAGTTCGACGGTCGACGTACCCTGAGTCTCCGTAGCCGACGTAACCAGCACTCCGCACGGGCCGGCCGCCGACGCGAAGCGCAACGGTCTACGATCCTGAAGGGGCCGTGTGGTTCCGGCGAAGGTCGATATCCATCCGGTGAACCGGCCCGGAGCATTCCGTAGCAGCGCGATCCCTTCGGAGTCGATGGTCGCAGGTGCTCCGGAGGCATACGTACCAACCGAAGGGTACTCCTTGATCCGGTCATCCGGCTCGTGTTCGAAGATCCGGATCACACCGCCGACATCCACGCTGATCAACTTCTCGACATCACTCCAACCAAGTACACGAACGGCCTGATACGTGAGCAGTTCGTGGATCGGTGTTGCCAGGCCGGATCGATAGAATCGGATCCGCCCCGTGGCCGGTTCTGCGACCACATACCGCATCGCATCCGCATGCGCCGCGAACTGCAGGCGTTGGCCTGGTGTAGCGGGGCCGAGTGTGTCGGCCTGCTGCACCTGGCCGGTCAGCAGATCCAGCTGCGAACAGATCGGCTGCAACTCTCCGTTCGTCGCGGTAACGGTGGATAGGACCAGACACCGCCTGCCGTCGGCCGACGGCTGGAGGTCCAGGCACTCGCCTTCGACCTGTTCGTGGACGTTCCAGCTGGCAAGGGGCTTGCCGCTCGTCCCATCTCGAAGCGTAAGTGTGCCATCCCTGTCGAAACACACCAGTCGGCAGGTCGAGTCAACAACCCAGATCCTGAAGGCACCCGGATGCGGTATCTGACCATACTCGCCGGAGGCTCGGTCGAAGCTCCGCAGAAGCCAGTTCTGTCCGTCCGCAGACGGTGCGGTGTAGAACACCACACCATCGCGTGGACCAAGGAAGGCGGACTGAACACGCTGATCGATCTCGGTGTACGCACCATCGGCATGGCAGATCATCAGCCGCTGAAGTGGCGGTGCGCCAACAAGCAGGAGCAAGGTTCGGTCGTCAAGCACACCCTGGACGATCACGCCATCGCTCAGGTCTCCCGGAAGGATGCGTTTCCAGTGCACCACACTGCGAACCGCGTTGTCGTCCTTGCGTCGGTGCGCGTCCATGATCGGCACCGGCTCGAGTGTCTGCGTAGTATGCACGACCAGCGCCGAGCCGCGCTTGGACCACAGCACCGGATGATCGGACCGGTACGTAGGCGTTGGCAGGCGATCCCACGCCGTTCTGTCGCGGTCGGCCACCGCAGAGCCGGAGATCAGGAGCATCGCGCACATGAAAAGTGGAAGCTGTGTGCGGAACATTGCATGCCAGTGCCGTTGGTGTTCGGAAGGTGCCTGACAAGACCGAAACAAGGGTAGGAGGTGGGAGGGCTGCCTGAGGGATGATTCAGGATCCCCTACCCTTGGTCGGTCGCACCAAGCGTACGTACTCACGTCGCTATTTCTTGGGCCGGTCTACCGGCATGAACAAGCGTTGTGTGTCTATCAGGATCGTTCACGGCAAGAGCCTAGTCTTCGCGGCGATCGAGTAACAGGTTGAACAGCCGCATATCAGAATCCTTCACCAATGATCACGCCGGGCACTTCACCGCCCTTTGTGGCCCATACTTCGTTCGAGAGCTCGGGATCGGACAGCACTTGGTTAATGGTAGGCTCGTTCTCTTGAACCATGCGGTCGTATTGCGCCTGCGTGTAGTGGCCAGGCGACGTCATGACTCCGATCCACAGCAGAATGGCAATGATCATCTCCATGATCGTACTCCCCAGAAGTGTAATGTGTTGTGACTCCATAACCCGACTCTCCGTTCGGTTGTCAACATTACCGGGAGACTCACCTGAAGTTTATTGCAGACAAAGACGGTTTTGTGACGGGTCGAAATCCGTAGTTTTACGTCCGTATATGGAGGGAATCATTGGTCGAGCTTGATCTGCACTGGGCTCGGGAGATCGCGCGTGTTCTCAAGAGTAGGGGCATCCGGGACTCAGGATCCGAACGGTCGTCTTCTGTGATGGCGCTCCTCGAAGCGCTCACCTCGGAACCTCCGGTCACGTCGTGGCGACAAGTCGTCTATCGCTGGAAGCCGGAGACAACCCGACAGAGACTCCGCGACGAAGCGATCCGACAGCGTGCGCACCGCATTCGCGAGATCCTGACCCGCGCTCATGCCGGTCTGCACACGGAATACCTGCGGGGTTCTTCGATGTTTCGTCATCGGACCCGCGTGATGAACGAGATCACGGCAGCGCAGCTCCTGCATGACGAAGGTTCCGTGGTGGCTGCCAGGACGGGGTTTGTGCATGCCCTGGAGCTTTCCAAACGCAGTGAACTGATCGACTGTGCGATCGCCGCAGCTCAAAGTATTCGTGCTATCGATGCAGCGCAGTCCACACGCAACGGTCTTCGGGAGATCGACGAGCAGATCCAATTGCTGCAGGAGCTATCTGGGATCGAGAGAGAGGCCATCCGGCTGAGAGATCACGCCCGTGCGCTACTTAACGAGTTTTCGCGCGACCGAAAGCGAACGCTGCGTCAGCTAGCGGAGATCACGGCGCAACTCCAGCAACTCGATACCGGACAGATCATCGCCGTCCGCTTTATCGGGTTCCGAGTTTCACTGTGGACGGCATCGTTGCGCGCTGATACGGAGACCATGATGCGGATCGGCAGGGCAGCGATCGATCTCATGAACGAGTATCCACATCTGGAATCGGAAGGGGCTCGAGCAGAATTTCACGGCACTCGCCTGAGTGCTGCGCTCATTACCAAGAATGCCAAGCAAGCACGGCTCGTCTGGAACGAACTGAGCGATTCGTTCACGATCGGGGGGGCAAACTGGACGATCCTGCTCCAGATCTACTTTCTCGTCTGCACAACAAGTGGAGACTACGATCAGGCTCGTGACGCTCTCTGGGACTATGAAGCCCAACGCCATGGGTCCGAGCCAGATCGCCGCCGGCGACTCTGGTTGCTGTATCGCGCCTACCTATTGTTCATGATCGACCATGGAGTGGTGTACGAAGGGCCGTTCACCGGTGCACCGCGACCCTATCTCGCCGTCCTGGAGCGTCAGCTAGGACCCCTTGCGCAGGATAAAGCCATCGGCGGTGCTGGCCTGTTGATCCTGCGTGTGCTGCATCATCTTCGAGGTGGACGTTACGCTGAAGTAGTGACCCGGACCGAACAGCTACGGGAGTACTCAGCGCGTTATCTCCGGAACCCCAACACACTGCGCACAGGTATTTTCCTGCGCTGTCTGGCCGCACTCCCAACGGCCAAGTTCGATGCCACTGAGGCTCAACGGCGTGCAGAGCTGATTCGGAGTCGTACGTCTGCCTATTCCACCGTACGCCGGGATGACGCCGAGATCGTCCGATATGAAGACCTCTGGCGTATCGTGATCGAGTTGCTCGAGCGTTGACGCCTGTCACGTCTGAGATGCCGTGGCTCGTGTGTGGACATTATTGTGTTGCACCACACACATTATTCCCTATTTTGTGTTATCACACACTGTTTACGGAAGAGGGAACACATGGCAGATAAAAAGATCATCGCGATCGTTGGCGCAACCGGCGCTCAAGGCGGCGGCCTGGCCCGCGCGATCCTATCCGATCCCACGTCGGACTTCGCTGTACGGGCATTGACCCGCAAACCGGAGTCGGAGTCGGCTCAGGCGCTCGCAGCCCTGGGTGCCGAGGTCGTACAGGCCGACATCGACTCGATCGACAGCATCACCGCTGCATTGCAGGGGGCGTATGGTGCGTTCTTTGTGACGGCCTTCTGGGAACACTTCTCTCCTGAGACAGAAAAGAAGCATGCCAAGAACATGGCCGAGGCCGCCAAGGCGGCTGGTGTCCAGCACGCGATCTGGTCGTCACTCGAAGACACGCGGGAGTTCCTGCCCGTGGATAACGACCTGATGCCAACGCTGATGGGCGTGTACAACGTTCCCCACTTCGACGCCAAAGGCGAAGCGAACGCCTACTTCTCTGAGGCAGGCGTTCCCACCACCATCCTGAACACTGCGTTCTACTGGGACAACTTCATCTATTTCGGTCTCGGCCCGCAGCGCAACGAGAACGGCGCGCTGGTGCTTGGACTGCCGATGGATTCCAAGCGTCTTCCGGGCATTGCCGCCGTGGATATCGGCAAGGCAGCCTATGGCGTGTTCAAAGCCGGACCGACGTATATCAACAAGACCGTGTCGATCGCCGGTGAGCACCTGACCGGACAGCAAATGGCCGATGCGATGTCGGCCGTTGCCGGCGAGCCGGTACACTACTATGCCATTCCGCACGACGTGTACCGCACTTTCGACTTCCCGGGTGCCGAAGACATGGGGAACATGTTCCACTTCAAGGTGGCGTTCGAAGAGCAGTATGTAGCTGCCCGCGATCTGGACGTTGCTCGCTCGCTGAACCCCGAGCTGCAGTCGTTCAACGACTGGCTGAACGCCAACGGCAAAAACATCGTGTTCCCGGCGAAGAGCTAACGATCTCCCCGTCGTGTATGTACTGCGGGACGCCGGCCATGCCGGTGTCCCGCAATTGTTTCTGCCTGTTCTGCCGCCTACCGCAGCACACGGGTAGACTGCACCCCGTACGGGGTGCGGAATGTGACCACCCACACACCCGCAGACAGGTCGCCAAGCGGCACCTGGCATGGCGTGCCGTGGCGCACGGAGAGATGCCGAACACGTCCTGAGAGATCTGCGGCGATCGCCCAATCCACAGCGACCGGTACCAGCAAGGCGTCCCCAACCAAGTGAACGTCCACCGCTGTAGACGCCTCGGCAACAGAGGTTACGAATCGTGACAGGGGGCCAGTGATCACGTCGCCCTGCCGCGTATAGAAGGCAGCTGAAGTGTCGGATGTCCAATGCCCAGTGGTCAGTTCAGCATCATCTGATAGTGGCAGATCGGCAACCTCGGCCCATGTTGTTCCGTCAGAGTCGGACAACAGAACGGAGATCGGCGTGATCAGCAGCGTACGGCCAGACCGATGAACCAACGGCAGGCCATTGAACCGAGCCGTTGGCACCGGCTCGGAGAGAACCACCTCCCACGACTGGCCGAGATCGGTGCTGCGAGCAGCCTTCACCGTTAGCATGCCCGGAGATCGGCGCTCGTATCCCGAGATGATCATCGTCCCCTCGTCGGTGGTGATGGCGCAGACCGCCTGGAAGGGCGGATCGGCAACCGGCGTCCACGAGCCCCCTGCATCCTGCGTGATCACGGCCTGAGCGCGATCCGGTTGCGCGAGCGTGATCACCTGCAGCCACAGGCGTTGGTTGGCGCTCAGCGCTCCGATGCCGGTACTCCACCACGAGGTGTCGGAAAGCACCGTGGTCAGCGGCGGTCCGGCTGGATCGTCCATCCATACCACGGTCTTTCCCATGGGCAGTAGCGCCAGGACCGTGCCAGACGCGATCGAACGCGACGGCAGATCGCTCGGAAGCGTAGCAACCCGTTGCCACGGCTGCGAACGATCCGCTCGGAGGTACAGGCGTGGCTGGAAATGATCCACCACATTCACGCCGTCCAGCGTGCTCCAGGTGGAGTCGGCCAGCAGGACCTCGCGCCCATCCCACACATCCACATCGCGGATCCGGAGTGCCTGGTCGTACAGTGAATACGAGATCTGTTGATGGTCCTGGCTTGCATCGACCACCGCAC
The DNA here is from genome assembly GCA_024711065.1 of bacterium. Lineage (GTDB taxonomy): Bacteria > Bacteroidota > Ignavibacteria > Kapaibacteriales > Kapaibacteriaceae > OLB6. The sequence continues at coordinate 8,660 of JANJTN010000111.1, read as the reverse complement.
TGTGCCCAGCGATGGTGGGACCATGTTGTGTCTTGATGGCGATAAGGGGCTCGAACGCAGTGGTGATGGACTCCGGAGCAACCCATCGCTGTTGCGCCCCCGTGCCTATCCGATTAAAGGTGAGTGTACCACCGCCGAGGGCTGTGCTGATCAGGGTGGTATCGGTGATCATGTGCTGCGCCGTGCCAACGAACTCGTTGAAGAATTGGGTGCACAGATCGGTCCACGACAGACCGTAGTCGAAGGTAACCCAATGGAACGGCGTGCCGGTGGTGGCATCGTAGAACATCAGGCTGTGCTGCTGCAAGGTTGCCGACACAGCCAGACTCAGCGCTGATGCGCGTGGGAACTGAGCGCGCAGCTGGGACGCCGTCGGCAACAGCTCCATCCAGGTGCGACCGCCGTCGGTGCTCCCTTCATACATCCACGGATCGCCCAGACGCAGCAGCATCCAGTCGGCAAAGCCAATGCGCTGTGCCGTAGTGATGCGATGCATCGTGGCGGACGACACGATCTTGTCGACCGTGGTCCACGTGATCCCATCGGCAGACCGCATCACCAGCTTGCTGGTGATCGCCGTCCACTGACCCTGCCCGTCCACACATATATCCAGCACATCTTCCACCGTGGGCACATCGTGATACGTCCAGGTGCGCCCGCCATTGGTAGAGCGCAGCAGCGTGCCGCTCGTGCCGCAGGCTACCAGAACGTCGGCCCTGCAGGCAACACCCAGCAGATCTTCGGTGGTGGGCGTGGAGATGCGCTCTGCTGCACCGTCGTCCGCGGTGGCTCGCCATACAGAGCCCCCTTCGCCCACGGCCACAAAACCACCGGAAGGCAGTAGAACGACGTCGTGCAGCGCAGCGGTACCCAGTTGCTCGGCCGACCACAACAATCGGCGCAGGTCGGTATCGGTACTCATCCACTGCGCACGGCGCAGCAGGCCACTGTCGCCAACGGCAACGCCGCTGATCTCGGAGCGCATGTGCACCGAATGCAAGCGCGTAGCCTCCGGAACAAGCGGCTTGATGGTCCAGGGCTGTCCGATAGACCATCCTGTGCCCAACAGCAGGAGTGCGAGACCTACGATCAGATGCCGCATGCTACTCTGTGCCTGTGATCGGATAGAGCGAGCTATGGAAGATCATCCACCGGGGGGCTTTGTCGGCCGACGAGAAGGCCTTGAAGGTGATGCCGTTACCGGCCAGGATGTTGCCTTCGGCCGTCATGTATTTTCCGCGGTGAGCTACACTCTCGATGGCGACGTTCGCCTTGCCGTCCACGGCGTCGAAATTATGCAGGATGAACATGCAGCTTTCGTCGTCCAGCTCCGGCTGTGAACGCTCCAGAAAGCTCAGGAATACCTCGCCCCCTGCCCCCTGATCAGCGGTCTGCCAATACAGGTTTTCGTTATGCAGACGGATCCAACGCTCACCCTGGACCCGTGAGACAAACCGGAACACGCCGAAGTAGCAATCCTTGTCCTGCGGTACATCCTTGAGCGGATACGACACATCTGATCGTCCACGCAAGGCAACCACACCACGGCTACGAGGGATCTCTACAAAGCGGTACGAGTCTTCTTCCAGGTAATGGAAGATCCCATTGCGGGAAGGGTACCCATCAACGTTCTCGGTGGCCACCGGATCATCGGAACAGCTCACGAGAAGTACCGTCGCCAACGCCAACCACAATCGATTCCAGGACATTTGGGTGCTCCACATGGTAAGAACGGGTGATGATGATCAGTTCGCTGATCGTGAACCAGAATTTACCATCGCTGAAAGCAGACTGCAACATCGTTGCCATTCCCCCATTCCCCATTCCCCATTTCTTGCTATGTTCCCCACCTTGCTCTGCTCATTGGGGGGGAGGAGTGAGAGCGCATCGTCCACCATGCTGTACGGAGGAGGGGTCATGCGCTTGTTCACGAAGCACTGGCCAAGGGTCATTCTGACCGCCGTTGCCATTCTCTGGAGTACACCCACACAGGCCGGGGTGCTCAACAACAAGATCCTTCAGATCTACAAGACGTGCATCGGCGAGGAGCTCATCCTCCAGGCACGGGTCTGGAATTCCAACGCCGAGTATTCGGTCGGCCAGTGCACTACCTATGTGGAGGTAAAGAAGGGTGGCACCACGGTGCACACCTCGCCTTCGGACGTGCGGGAGATCGACAAGAGTCAGGACTTCACGTTCGACATGAACACGGGCTATTCGCCTACCGAAACAGGCACACTGGCCCTGTACCTGCACTCCAACGCCCAGTTCAATATCAACGGAGCGCAGGAGAACATCTCCACCACGGTGATCTGCGCCGGAGCCCCCTGCCCCGATCGCCCTAGTGTGTCGGCTACGGAGATCTATCTCGGCACCGGATCCACCGGACAGATCACCTACACAGCTCAACCCAATTGCTGCTATCGCATCAAGTTCACGATCGTAACCGGACGCGATGCGGTATCTGCTCACGCTCCATCGGCATGGACCGATGTGTCAGGGGGCTCGTTGCCCGTATCCGTAACCGTGGATCGCGCCAAGTGGGGTTCCTCCTACATCGTTGGCCGTGTGGACTATCAAACCTGCGACGGCTCTAAACGGGGTAGCGACTATATCCTGATCCGCGACGGAACCGAGCAGCAAGCGAGTGCTCCCACGCCGCAACCGGCTGGCGTAACCTCCGGTCAGACGCCGCAGGCCGGCATGGATGGCGATCCGGTGAACACGGCACTGCGCGAAGTATCGATGCCGATCGCTACGGTGGACATCGAACAGATCGGTCGCCTGCCGGTCCGCAACATGCGCGAATATCTCTCCAACCTGCCGGCAGCGGTGAATACCGACAACGGCTTCGGCCCCGGATGGACCCACTCCCTGGACTACCGCACGGTGGTTACCGATCACGAAGCCTATGTGATCGGACCGCGCGGCCTGACCACGCGCTTCCGCAATACCGGAAAGGCCTACCAGCTGGACTGGCCCAAGGATGGGGGGTACTCGTTCGTTCGAACCGCCGACGGCAGTGTGTTCGGCGATGCCGGTGCGCACAACGTGCTGGAGTTCGACGACCTTGGACAACTCTCGGCCATCCACGACGGCTACGGAGGCGTGATCGCGATCATCGTCGAGAACCGCCAGATCCAGTCGGCCAAGCTCCCATCGGGTAAGGGGCTGACCTTTACGCACAATGCCGATGGACGCATCACGAGCATCACCAACGGTTCGGCTACGGTGAACTATGGCTACACCAACGGCATCCTGACCAGTTTTACGGATGCCACCGGGAATACCATCACGTACAGCTACAGTAAGGACTGGCTACTGCACTCGGTGATCGATGCTGATGGTCATACGGCGTTCGCTACCGGCTACGATGCCGGCGGAAAGGTCTCCGGTCAAGACTTCGGCAATGGCTTCACCATCGGCTTCTCGCAGGCCGGGAATGTGTCCAGCATCACCTATCCCATGGGTGTGACGTTCAAGCACACCCACGACCAGAGCAATCGCCTGACCGCCGTCGAAGATCCCGACGGCAACACCGCCCGGTTCGAGTACGACGTCAACGGCCATCGCACCAAGCTTACCGATCGCGACGGTGCCGTAACGCAGCGGATCTATGTTGGTGGACATCTGACCGAGCTGCGCAATCCCGACGGCGGAGTCTGGAAGTGGACCTATCGGTCTCGACCGTATCTGGGAGTCACACTCGACGAACTTGAAAAGGTCGAGATCCCCGGTGGCGCCTCCTACAACTTCGGTTTCGACGCGCAGTTCCGTCCGAATCGCGTGACCTATCCCGACGGCGAGTCCATCGATCTCACCTACAACGCTCTCGGCGTGCCTCTCACCGCCAAAGGCCGCGGCATGGATCTCTCCATGACCTACAACGCCGATGGCCTGATCACCGGGATGACCGATGGGCGCGGGACGAATACCCAGTACGGTTACACCACCTCCGGCCTGCTCAACCGCATCACGCGGTCCGGCGCGCCGGTATGGACGGCGGAATACGACGCGGCCGGACGCAAAACGTCCGTGAACTCGACCTTTGGCGGCATGGTGGGCATCGGCCACCACAAGAGCGGCCAGATCTCGGATCTTACGGACGGAGAAGGCCGCACGTGGACGCGTACCTACGACGCCCGCGGCCGCCTGGACCAGGCCACGAATCCTCTGGGAGGGGGCTTGCAGATGGGTTGGATGGGGCCGATCCCGACCACCCTGGACTTCGGTAACGGACAATCCTATTCCGTCCTGCCTGACATGCATGGCCGCCTGGGCCAGCTGGTAAATCCGACCGGAGCGGAATGGACCTTCGACTACGACCTGGAAGGCGTGATCCGCAAGCTCACACAGCCGGGCGACGCATCGTGGACCTTTACCTCCAACACGATGGGCAAGCCCCTTACCATGACCACGCCAGACAACCTGACGTATACGGCTGCTTACGACCAACTCGGACGCCGCACAAGCCTTACGCTACCCGGCGGCACGGACCTGAGCACGATGTTTCGTCCGGATCTGACCGGCAGCACAACCACGTTTGGAGACCTGAGCCTGCAGGCGAGATACACGCCGGAAGACGGCACGTTGTCCGAATCCTTTGGTGGGTTCTCGCTTACCACCAAACTCAAGCTGGATACGCGGGCTCTGACCTCTACGCTGCCCAGTGGACGCGAACGCACGGTCAACTTCAACGCGAACGATCGAGTGACCGGCATCACGCTCCCCGGCGGTGTGAACTATAGTTGGGTGTTTGTCGACGGACTGCCCACGGCCGTGCGGTTCGGTGCCGAGGAACGCCAGATCCGGTACGATAACAGCCTGGCGACGATTCAGATCGACAACAGACCCATCGCACGGGACGATGCCGGCAATGTGATCGGCTACAATGGCGTGGAGTATGGCCGAGGACCGAACGGCGAGATCACCAGCATGAAACTCTCCGGCGGCCGGCAGATCGACTATACTCGCGATGCCCGCGGATATGTGACCGGTGTGAAAGACTGGCTTGGTGGAGAAACACAGCTGGCCTATGATGCCCAGGGACATCTCTGCGACGTTACCTATCCCAATGGCTTCCACGTCCAGTACACCTGGTCTCCCGGCGGTGCGATCACCGGCGTGAACTACGGCGACCTGGGAAGCATCCGCTACACGCACGACAACGCCGGACGCATCACCGAGGTCACCCGCGACCTCGGCTTCGAACCCGACTTCCGCGTCGACTCCCGCATGATGACCTACGATGCCGACAACCGTCTGGAAGGGGGCTCGTACGACTCTCGCGAGAACTTCAGTGGCGCACCCGGAACGCCGGTAGTAACCTATGGTGGTTTTGGCGCTACGAAGATCAGTTGGGGTGCCACCGATGCTACCGTCGCAACCGACCCCTGGGGCTATGGTGTGAAGTACACCAGCGACAAGCTCAGTCTGGATCTGACGTGGACCATCGGCACACGCTTCCGTTATCCGGTGGAAGTGAAGGAGAACAACGAGACCACCACCCTTGTGGGTCTTCCCAATCTTGGTGTGGTCCTCTATGGCATCGACTCGAAGGGGGCTCGCCACCACTATCTCGAAGACGGACAGGGCAACGTGGTCCTCGAAACCAACGACGACAATCAGGTCACCGGAGGACGGATCTACTCGCCGTATGGAGCTACCATCGGCAAGACCGGCAACCCATGGCACCTAGGATACAAGGGTGCCTTCGGTGGGTTCACCTATCAGCATGAAGACGGTGATCAGGACCTGGTGGAACTCGGCGGCCGGATGTACTTCCCCGAGCTCGGCAGATATGGTCTGAACTTCCGTCCATCACTCGATGCCGACTTCGACGATACCTGGCGGGCATTGCGCTCGTTCATTCGCTCTACGGACCCGCGCACCGCCAACGGCACCACGTTACCCCTGGACCCGCTGGCGAATCTGCGGATGGGCTTCGATGTGATCGAGACCTCGGAGGCGTATCGCTCCGGTTGTGAGATCGACGAAGAGGACCTGACGCTCTCCGATGCTCGGTTCAGGGTCGGCCTCGACCTGGGATACGACTTCCGACCCACACTGCCTGGCGGTCTGAATGGCGGCTTTTACAAGGGATTCGACGCCGTCCTTGGTGGCGATCAATTCGGCGGGTCGACATCGCATGGTGGCTACACCAGTCCCACGTTCGGCGGCTTTACGTTGGGCGGCCCTGCCGGCCGGCCGTGGATTCCATCGGAGGACGATGCCTGGGACGCTGCCCTGCGCTATGCGGGCGAGTTCGGCGGATTCCGTCTGGGCGGCCCTGCGCCACTCACGTCCGGCGATCCGAACGCATTCGGCCATTCAACAGCCGAGGCACTGCTGGAGATCTTCGGCGATGGCCCGCCTCGCGTACAGCTGCCACAGCCCCCTTCAACCACACCGTCTCCCGAGAGTAACCGCGAGACCCCTACCAAGAAATAAGTGATGTTGCACCTCATTCTCAAGATCACCATGAAGTCCTTGTACCCAGCCCTGTGCGTTCTGCTGTTGGCCGCATCCACGGCTGCAGCACAGTCCGACAAGATCTCCTACGACAAGCATGGCCGCATCACCAGCGTGCGGTATGCCAACGGACAGGAGATCCGCTACGAGTACGATGCACGGAACAACCTGACCTCGGTGACCAACGTGGTTACCAGTGTAGACGAGAGTACGGAGCCACCTGCCGTGAGCGTTCGTCCTAATCCGGCCAGTGATCAGGCCACGATCGAGATCCCGGCAACGGCCGGAACGGCGGTTACCGTACAGCTGGTCAGTACGGACGGACGCCTGCTGTTCCGGCGTCAGATCCTATCCGATGCCAGCGGCATGGCCAGGCTGCAGATCGACGCCGAGACCGAGGGACTGGCCCCCGGCCAATATCAGGTCAGTGTGGCAACGTTGGCCGGACGCACAACCACGGCACTGACCATTGCGCGCTGAGGTGGAAGGCTAGAAGGATTGCGTCAGCATCACCTGCACGGTGTTCTCCGTGAAGGACGCACCTGGTTTGAGTGACCCATAGGTGTAGGCGTTGCGAATCGCATTCGCGTTCACCGAGAGTCGAGAGGTAATGCTCCAACGGATCCCGAGGCGCAGCAGCAGCTGGTCGTCGGCGGTGGCGTCACCGATCGCATTACGACCGATGGTCACACCCACGCTGGGTGTAACGGTGTTCTCGAACAATCCGTAGGAGGCTCCAACGGTGCCACCGATCATCGTGAATCCATAGGTCGGCAGGTCGTTCTTCAGGTAGTTCAGGGAGGTGTAGGCCGACAGCGGCATCGTGGTCCAGCTAGCCGTATACATGGCAAAGGCGCCATAGGTGTTGTTGTCGGCCAATCGCCCACTCACCACATTGAAGTCCTGATACGTGTCCATACTCAGGTTCAGTGTGATGTTATGGTTCAGGCGCTGCGCCGGGATCGTCCATGATGGCGACAACGAGATGGACTGCGAGACGTTCTGGATCCGAAGCGTGTCGTTCGCAACGCCGTTGCGGATCCCAAAGTTGGTGTATGATCCGCTGACCAGCAGATTCTCGGTGAACAGGTACGATGCATTCGCCATCACGATGATCTGCGTCATCCCCTGCTCGGTTTCGCTAGAGAGGTTAAATGTGCGGGTGCCGAACGTGCCGGACAGCGAGAGCGCGCGATCGAACAGATCCACACGCGGCGATGCCGTGATATCCAGGTAGTCCGACTGCATGAACGGGATCCCGAAGGGGATGTAACCCGGTCCGACATACTTCAGTTTGCCTTCCAGACCCCAAGTGGATTCGGTGAACTGGATCCCAACAAGTCCGGCACCATCCACGGAAGTGGTCTCATTCACGGTCAACAGCCACGACGGCACGTCGGGCACATCTTCAATGGCGGCAGCCGTGATATCACGCGTGCGGACACAACCGGCCCCCTCCGCAAAGAGAGCAATGCCTTCTTCCAATCCCACTCGCAGTGCCAGCCCCGCCATCATGCCCGATTGTGCCGCCAATGGCAGCCAGGTATTCGTCTCGATGTACTCCACGTCGCCGGTCACAGGGTCCATCTCGCCAACAGTGCGCACGGTTCCCCATTGAAGGGGGCTGAGGCCGACCGCGCGATCCGCTGTGTCGTCCCGCATCGTCATCACGTTCAGATCCAGATACCAGTCCTCCTCTTCCCCAAAACCGACCTTGGCCATATTGACGCGGCGTTGGTAGGCTCCGGAAACGCCGTTGGTGGTATCGGCGGCGACCGCGCGCTGGATCACACCGGTGTTGAATGCGAGGCGCAAGGGGCCCGGGGTCAGTTTCGCGCCTCCCCCGAAGATCTGCACGTCCGAACCGATCAACTCGCTGTATCGTGGGATGTGGGTACCCAGCTGGATCTCTGCCCAATCGACACCGGGTTTCACCGACACCGACAAGGCATTCAGCGGATTCGTGAACAGCTGCACCAGCGTGGGACTCACCGTACTTGGCGTGATGGTGTTCGTTTCAGGATGCGTCAGGATCAGCGTGATCGGTATGGTCACCTGATCAAAGAGCGTGATCGTGGGCGTGAACATGAACCGGTACAGCTGTGCGGGACGGCGGGGCGACCAGATGGGCCGGCCGAAGTCATCCGCGGTAGACTCTACGCCATACCAATCCGCCGAGACCGACGCAG